>BCRI01000018.1 GCA_001552515.1 Sphaerimonospora mesophila NBRC 14179 = JCM 3151 | reverse complement strand
GGGATGGACCTCGACTGTGTTAGCGCTAACACCCTGTTCCTGATCGGCTCCCGAAATCACCGACGTTGACATTGCCTCGTACTGACCAGCACGCGAGCGCGACGGGATGCGGACCGCTGAGATGGCCGCGCGGAGGGGTGACACTTCACCGGAGTGTGGTTCCGCCCTCGGTACGGGTCAAGCATGAGGCGGGCGGCGAGCAGGCGAACTGTACGAATGTCTCGCCGAACCGTGAAAATTTCACTCGGGAATCTGTCGCCTGGCCTCGTTCCGATGCCTGGCCACCGTCACCCGTCGTCCATTGGAGATTTGGAGATCGCCGTTCTACGCTGACGGACGGTGTCGTTATGACGCCAGATCAGGGGCCGGAGTTCCGCTGGTGTCCCGGGTGCGTCTTCGGCGGCGAGCACCTCTCCGCGGGATATTCCGGCGACGGATACCCGCCGATGGTAGTCGCGGAAGGTCTGCACCTCGCCGTCACTGCGACAGGGATCCCACTGCGGGCCGTCCAGCTCGGTGTACGACATGCCCTTGTGCTCATAGTCGTGCATCGTGGCCACATAGACGGCCCAGACACGGAGCAATGAAGGCCGCGCCCGTATCGTGAGCAGCCCATTGATCCGTGTCACCTGGGCGGCCCGGCCGTCCGCCGTGGGGCGCCACCGCTGCCACCAGGTGCCGTCGGCCTGCTGGGTGCGCCACTCGGCGACTGCCACGTCGAGGCCCCAGGTATGCCATCGGACGGTTCCGGACCTGGTCCCTGGCCGGGGGAAGCGCCGGCCGAGGTGCTGAACGGCACGCGCCGGAAGGTGCGTCAGGTCGGCGGGGACGAGAACGATGGGGTCGCCTTGCTCGGCGTCGAATGGGTTGGGATCGATGAATCGCCGATCAATGATCACCAGGGTGTCGGGCCGGCGCTGAAAGGACAGTCCCCACAGCAGGCGGCTGAGCAGCAGGGCGCCGTGCGGATCGGAGAGGACATGCCAGGTGTCGTGATAGAAGTTCGTGGAGAACCGGGCCCGGGTGCCGGGCCGAAGCGTGATCAGTGTGTAGTCTCGGCCGGCGGCCCGGAGGTGGTGCCGATGAAGCTTGAGGCGATCTCCGGACTGGCGGGTGTTGGATGGTCTGGCGCGCTTATGCTCCGGCATGGTTCACCAAGGTCTGTCCCCTCCCGGTCGTCGATCTCACGAAAGCGTTTCGAGTACGCCTTCGGCAACCGAACTTCCGGGAGGAGACGTCGTGACACCGGGGGATGCCGGTCAGGTCGGCGATCCGCCTCTCCGTGGACGTGAACGGGCCGAGTGACGGCAGATGTCCGTACGGCGGACGCCGACCGTGGGCAGGCCGAGTTGTTCGAGGCTTGGCGCGAGCCTCCTGATCGGCCGGGTACGTACCCGGGCTACTCTCGGCTAGCGTCTTGGCCCATGCGGCTTCATGTGGGATGTGCGATGTGGACCCATGCGCGATGGCAGGGGCGCTTCCTACCGCAGCAGCTCGCCCAGGGAGAGCGGCTGCGCGCGTACGCGACCTGGTGCAACGCGGTGGAGGGCAACACGACGTTCTACGCGACGCCGACGAAGGAGACGGTGGAGTCGTGGGCGCGGCAGACCGGGCCCGACTTCCGCCTCGTGGTCAAGCTGCCCAAGCCGATCACGCATGAGCGCCGCCTCCACGGCGCCGACGAGGAGCTCCGCTCGTTCCTGGACACGATGGAGCCGCTCGGGTCGCGGATCCACGCCCTCTGGATCCAGCTGCCGGGGTCGTTCGGCCCCACCGATGTCGGAGCCCTGGCCCACTTTCTCGGCCGGCTCCCCAGAACGTACGGCTATGCGGTCGAGGTCCGTCATCGCGCGTTCTTCGACGATCCCCGATCCGTACGGCTTCTCGAACGGGTCCTGAGCGAGGCGGCGGCCGAGTGGGTCCCGTTCGACACCGTCGCCTTCTTCCGGAGTCCGCCGACGAGCGATGCCGAACGGGACGCGTGGACGAAGAAACCCCGGGTGCCCCGCCGGTCCTCGGCGCTCACCGGATACCCGATCGTCCGCTACCTGGGGCGGGACGACCCGGATCGTACGATCGAGGGCTGGCGGCCCTGGATCGGCACGGTCACGGAATGGCTGCGCGAAGGCCGCTCACCGACGGTCTTCATCCACACCCCCGACAACGCCGACGCGCTGATGCTGGCCCGTCGCTTTCACGATGACGTACGGGCCGTCCTGCCCGAGCTCGAACCGCTGCCCGACCCGATGCCGGCCGAGCCGCCGACCCTTTTCTGATCACCGGCGGGCGATGACCAGGAGGTACTCCCACTCCCATACGCCGTCCCTGTCGTGCCGGCGGGCGAGTTCGGCGAGATCGCGGTCCAGCGCGGCGACGCGCTCCGGCTGGTCGGCGATCCCTCGATAGGCGGCGATGGTCGGCCCGTAGTGAGACTTGAAGTAGTCGCGGAAGGCCTCCGGCGTGTCGAACAGGTCCACCCGTGCGATGTCGCGGCGCATCGTAAGATCCTGGACGAGTCCGCCCAGCAGGGAGCGGACATGCTCCTCGTCCCCCCACAGCGGCGGCGGCCGTACGCCCGGTGGAGGTGGGGCGAGGTACGGCTGCATCGCCGCGAACATCTGCCCGACGAAACCCTCGGGCGTCCAGTTCAACAGCCCGATCGTGCCGCCCGGCCGGCATACCCGTACCAGCTCGTCGGCGGCGGCGCGATGGTGCGGGGCGAACATCACGCCGACGCACGACATGACGACGTCGAACTCGCCCTCGGCGAACGGCAGCGCCTCAGCGTCGGCCACGCGCCACTCGATCTTCACGTTGTGCCGGGCGGCCTGCTCGCGTCCGGCGTCCAGCAGCTCCGGCGTCAGGTCGCAGGCAACCACCTCGCCCCCGGCCAACGCCGCCGGGACGGCCGCGTTGCCGGATCCGGTGGCGACGTCGAGCACCCGGTCTCCGGCTTCGACCTCGCACGATCGGACGAGGGTGGCGCCGAGCGTCGGGATGATCTCGCGGGCCAGGGCGGGATAGTCGCCGAGCGCCCACATCGCGCGATGCCTGGCCTTCAGGACACGGTCGTCCTCGGCGGCCGTCCCGTTCCGACGGTTCATACCGGTCACCTCCCGCGCAGGCGTCCCGCCGTACCCGTTCCCGTCCTGAGCGTCCTGTATGTCGTTCTCGCCCACATCATGTCTTTCTCGGCCACGTCACAGCGATTTCGTCCGTGATTGCCCGGGTAGCCTTGGGCGAGGTGCTTTCCCGGTAGGGCCGGGTAGGGGTCCGGCCGTCGCGAGTGGAGGTGGTTGCGGTGTGTGACTCCGTGAGTCGATCTCGTAACGTCTCCATGGATCGCTGACGCGCCGCGCTTTCCCTGGAACAGGCGACCGAGGCGCGACTTTTCCGCCCCCCGTGCCCCAGGCATGTGCGGAACGGGGGTTCCGCTTGTCGTGATGGGAACCGGCATGACGATCACCGAAGAACCCCGCCAGATCCGTGCGCGGATGAGTGCCGGCGATCTCGCCGGAATCGCGCGGACGCTGAAGGAACTGCCGACCGTCGAGATCGTCGATCTGCTCGAGGACCTCCCGCCGCGGGAGGCCGCCGTGGCGTTCCGGGTGCTGCCCAAGCAGACCGCCGTCGCGACGTTCGACCAGCTGCGGACCGCGACGCAGGCCGACCTCGTCGCCGAGCTCGGTCACGGACGCGTCGCCGACATTTTCGCCGAGCTCGACCCCGACGACCAGGTCGGGCTGCTCGACGAACTGCCGGCCAGGGTCGCCAAGGAGCTGCTGCGCTCCCTGCACGGCGAGGACCTGCAGGCGGCCATGGTCGTGCTCGGCTATCCACAGGGCTCGGTGGGGCGGCGCATGTCCCCCGAGTACGTGCACGCGCGGCCCGCCGAGACCGCGGCGACGGTGATCGACAGAGCCACCGTCCTGGCCGCGGTCTCCGAAACGATCTACACCATTCCGGTGATCAGCCATGACCGGGCGCTGCTCGGGGTGGTCAGCCTCCGGGAACTGCTCGCCGCCGAAGGCGATCGGGAAGTCGCGGAGTTGATGTCTCCGGCGATCGGCGCCCGCGCCACCGAGGACGCCGAGGAGGTGGCACGCAGATGCCTCGGCCACGGCATCCTGGCCATGCCGATCACCGACGACGAGAACCGGCTCGTCGGGCTGCTGACCATCGACGACGCCGCGAGGATCAGCCAGGCCGCGGCGGTGGAGGACCAGGCACGCGCCGGAGCCTCGGAACCGCTGCGCCGGCCCTATCTGCGTACCTCGGTGCGCAGCGTCACCAGGTCTCGGATCGTCTGGCTGCTCGTGCTCGCCATCTCGGCGATCCTCACGGTCAACGTGCTGGAGCTGTTCGAGGCCACGCTCGAACAGCGGGTCGCCCTCGCGCTGTTCATCCCCCTGCTCACCGGGATCGGCGGAAACACCGGCTCGCAGGCGGCCACCACCGTGACCCGCGCACTCGCCATGGGCGACATCCGGGCGCGGGATGTCGTCAGGGTGGCCTCCAAGGAGGCCAGGACCGGGCTGCTCCTCGGCGGTAATCTCGGCCTGCTCGGGCTGCTGCTCGCTTCGCCGTTCTACGGCACGGAGTTCGGCGCCGTGATCGCCGTCACGCTGCTGACGGTCTGCCCGCTCGCCGCGACCGTCGGCGGGGTCATGCCACTGGTCGCCAAGGCCTGCCGGGTGGACCCGGCCGTCTTCTCCACCCCTTTCATCTCCACGTTCTGCGATGCCACCGGTCTGCTCGTGTACTTCACCGTCGCCACACTCATGCTCGGCCTGTGACTCACCCGCCCCGGGGGAGGTACTCCGTACCGATGTGGGATCCTCTGACGCTGTTGACAATACGACGTAGTTGCAAAGGATTTGCAATAAGGGTCCAAGGCGTTCTACCTTCGGCGCATGACGTCCGCCTTGGTCCGCTTTGCCGCGCTTGTTGCCGTGACTACGCTTCTCGGACTGTCCGCCGCATGCTCGGCACCGTCGACCTCCGATGGGCCCGGGGGGAACGCCCGGCAGGCCGCGGCCGGTGACGGCTTCGTGCTCGGCCTCAGCTCCGAGCCCGACAACCTCAACCCGGTGCTCGGCTACGCCCCGGACGGGGGATCGCTCATCTTCGACGGTCTGGTGTCCCGAACCGCGGACCTGGAGCTCAAGCCCGCTCTCGCGGCAGAGCTCCCGAAGACCGATGACGCGGGCACGACCGTCACCTTCAGGCTGCGCACCGACGTTCGCTTCCACGACGGCACTCCGCTGACCAGCGCCGACGTCGCGTACACATATCAGGCGCTGCTCGACGAGAAGAACAACTCCAGCCTGCGCAGCGACTACGCCGCGATCAAGTCGGTGGAGGCGCCGGACCCGGAAACCGTGGTGTTCCACCTCAAGTACCCCTACGCGGCCTTCCTCCAACGCGCCACGCTGGGGATCGTGCCCGAGCGGAGCCTGGACCGGCCGGACTTCAACACCAGGCCGGTCGGCACCGGCCCGTACCGCTTCGTGTCCTGGACCCCGGGCGACAAGATCGTGCTGGAGGCCGATCCGTCCTATTGGAACGGCGCTCCCGCCATCAAGAACCTGGTCCTGGCCTACGCGGCGGACGACAACGTCAGGGCGACCCGGATGGCGGCCGGCGAGTTCGACGCCGCGGTGCTGGCGCCCAAGGCCGCCGCGCGTTTCGACGGGACGGCGGGCATGACCGTCTACCGGGTGCCGAGCGCCGACTACCGCGGCGTGATGTTCCCGATGGAGGCTCCCGTCACCGGGGACAAGGCGATCAGGAAGGCGATCAGCCTGGCGCTGGACCGGTCGGCGATGGTGAAGACGATCCTCGCCGGGGCGGGCAGTGCCGCGTTCGGCCCGGTCGCCCCCGGCACCTCCTGGCACAACGCCGCCGTGCGTGGCTCCGACACCGCCGACCAGGCGCAGGCCGTACAGGTCCTGGAGCAGGCGGGATGGCAGGCCGGGCCGGACGGCATCCGGGTCAAGGACGGCACCCCGGCGCGATTCGCCCTCATGTATCCGGCGGGCGACTCGCTGCGCAAGGAGCTCGCACTGGCGGTCGCCTCCGACGCCAAGCGCGTCGGCATCGACATCGAACTGGCCGGGCTGGACTGGGACGCGATCTATCCGCGCATGGCCAAGGACGCCCTGATCATGGGGTACGGGACGCCGTTCGACCCCGATCACACCAACTATGAGCTGTTCCACTCCGACTTCGTCGGCCAGGAGCCGTTCAACCCCGCCCGTTACCGGGACTCCGAGGTCGACGCGCTGCTGGAGCGGGGCCGGCGTACGGCGGACCCCGCGGAGCGCAAGCAGGCGTACGACGCGTTCCAGCAGCGGATCAGGGACGAGGAGCCCTGGGTCTATCTCGTCTACCTCCAGCACGTCTATGTCGTACGCGGCGAGTGGACGGGGATCACCCCCTCCGTCGAGCCGCACGAGCACGCCACCGGCGGGCTGTTCCGCGACATCGCCGAGTGGAAGCCCGCGTCGTGATCGCCGGGACCCGCCGCCGCGCGCGGTTCCGTACGGCCGCGCCGACCGTCTTGCGGCCCGGACTTCCCGCTGAGGTCGCGGCATGAGCAGGACGCTGGCTCGGATGGCGGTCTGGCGGGTGGCGTTCGCCGTACCACTGCTCTTCGCGGTCACGGCGGGCATGTTCGCCCTGGCCAAGGCATCGCCGTTCGACCCGATCAGGCAGTACCTGGGGGACCGGGCGCAGACGACGAGTCCCGAGGTCACCGCGCGGATCAGGGAGAACTGGGGCCTGGACCGGCCGCTCATCGAGCAGTACCTCGACTGGCTCGGGAGCCTGCTCCGGGGCGACCTCGGCGAGTCGCGGAGCCTGCACCGGCCGGTCACCGACGTGATCGGCGAACGGCTGGGCTGGTCGCTGCTCGTCGTCGGCGGCGCCATCGTGGTCATGCTGATCGTCAGCCTGGCCGTCGGGTTGCCGGCCGCCTGGCGGCGGGACTCCTGGCTCGACCGCTTCATCACCGGGACGGCCTATGCCAACGAGGCCGCCCCGGTCTTCTGGACCGGCCTCATCGCGATCTGGATCTTCGCGGTGCAGCTGCGCTGGCTGCCCTCCGGCGGGCTCACCGACGCGGCCGCGACCACGGTGCGGCCGGGCGACGTGCTGCGCCACATGATCCTTCCCGTGGCGGTGCTGGCCTTCTCCCAGTCCTCCTGGCTGCTGCTGTTCGTCCGCGAGTCGCTGATCAACACGTTGCGTGAGGATTTCGTGACCGGTGCGCGCGCCCGCGGTCTGCGTGAGCGGACGGTCCTGGTCAGGCATGCGCTCAGATCGGCGCTGCTGCCGTTCATCACCCTGCTCGGCGCGCGCATCCCGGAGCTGGTCACCGGCGCGATCCTGGTCGAGACGATCTTCTCCTGGCCGGGCGTGGCCGGCACGTCCGTGCAGGCCGCGCTCGCCGCCGACTTCCCGCTGCTCGCGGCGCTCACCCTGCTCGCCACGCTCGCGGTGGTCGTCGGAAACCTGCTCGCCGACGCGGCGTACGTGATCGCCGATCCGCGGGTCCGCGTGCTGGGGGTGAGCTGATGACCCAGACCTTCGATTCCGGGACCCGGCCGGGCGGACCGGGCAGATCGGGGAGATCGGGCGGCCTCTTCCGCAGGGATTCGGCGTTCCGGCGAGCCCCGGGGAGACGCCGCGGGTCGCCGCGGCTCGCGGTGGGCACGCTGATCGTGCTCGGTCTGGCCGTGCTCGTGGTGCCGGTCGTCGCCCGGCTCGACCAGCAACTGGTCGATCTGGGCGCCGCCTCCCTGCCTCCACGGCCGGCGCATCCGTTCGGCACCGACGAGATGGGGCGGGACGTACTGCTGCGCGCCGTGTACGGCCTGCGGGTCTCCCTGCTCGTCGGGCTCGTGGCCGCGCTGGTGTCGGTGACCATCGGAACCCTGGTGGGCCTCGTCTCCGGAGCGCTCGGCGGGATCGCCGACCGGTTCATCATGCGGGTCGTCGACGGCGTCAACTCCATTCCCCATCTGCTGCTCGGCATCTTCATCGTCGCGATGATCAAACCCAGCGTGGGCGCCGTCATCGTCTCGGTGGCGCTCACCCACTGGACCACCACCGCCCGGATCATCCGTTCGGAGGTGCTCGCCCTGCGCTCCCGGCCGTTCATCGACGCGGCGATCTCCGGCGGCTCGAGCAGGCTGCGCATCGTCCGCCGCCACTTCCTGCCGCATCTGGCGCCCCACGTCGCGCTCGCGGCGGTGCTCATGATGCCGCACGCGATCTGGCACGAGACCGCGCTCAGCTTCCTCGGCCTCGGGCTGCCGCCCCACCTCGCGTCGCTCGGCAACATGATCAACGATGGGGCCAGGTCGCTTCTCGCGGGCAACTGGTGGGCCTCGATCTTCCCCGGACTGTTCATCCTGCTGCCCACCCTGGCCATCTCGGCCCTGACTCAGTACTGGCGGGACCGGACCAGCCCGCGCTGGCGATCGGAGCTTCAGCTGTGAGTCACACCTTCACGAGCATCCGCACCTCCACGAGTTCTCAAACCGTTGGCATCGGCTCCCGGCTGCGCGTCGACGGTCTGTCGGTCCGCTTCCAGATCTCCGGGGTCGCCCCGGATCGGGCGACGGTCCACGCGGTGACCGACGCCCGATTCGAGGTACGGCAGGGCGAGTGCCTGGCCCTCGTCGGGGAGTCGGGCTGCGGCAAGTCGGTGATGGCGCACGCCCTTCTCGGGCTGCTGCCCGCCAACGCCGAGGTCACCGGCGCGGCCCGGCTGGAGACCGATGGAGCCGAGCCCGTCGACCTGGTCGGGGCGCCGGAGGCCGTACTGGCCCGCCGGGTGCGCGGCCGCATGATCGGCCTCGTCCCGCAGAGCCCGGCCGCGCATCTCACCCCGGTTCGTACGGCTCGCGCCCAGCTCGCCGAGGCACTCAGAGAGCTGGGCAGGCCGGCCGGATCGGACGATCTGGCCGCCCTGGCCAGGCGGGTCGGGCTCCGGCCGGCCGATCTCGACCTCTATCCCCATCAGCTCTCCGGAGGGATGGCGCAACGGGTGGCGAACGCCCTGGCGCTGGCCGGAGATCCCTGGCTGATCGTCGCGGACGAGCCCACCACCGGCCTCGACCGGCCCCTCGTCCAGACCATCGTGTCCGAGCTGCGGCGGCTCACCGACGAGGGACGTGCCGTCCTGCTCATCACCCATGACCTGCGCGCCGCCGAGCAGGTCGCCGACCGGGTCGCCGTGATGTACGCCGGCCGTATCGTCTCGCTCACCTCGGCGGCCGAGTTCTTCGCCCGGCCCCGCCATCCGTACGCCGCCGGACTGCTGGACGCGCTGCCCTCGCGCCGCTTCACCCCCATCCCCGGCCATCCGCCCGAGCTCACCATGCTCCCGGCCGGGTGCGCGTTCCGGCCACGCTGTCACCGGGCCACCGCGGCCTGCGAACGGCTGCCCGAACCGGACGAGGTCGCCTGCCATCACCCACTGGAGCACCATGTTGTTCGCTGAGGGGTCGCCTGCCGAAGGGCTGCGCGCCGACGGCATCACGGTCGCCTACGACCGCCGCCGAGTCCTGGACGGAACGTCGCTGACCGTGCGCCCGGGGATCGTGACCGGGCTCGCCGGTCCCAGCGGATGCGGCAAGTCCACGCTCGCCAGAGTGCTCGCGATGCTCCTGCGCCCGGCGGCCGGCCGCCTCACCGTCGACGGGACGGAGGTACGCCGCTGGCGCCACCGCGCCGACCTCCGCACCAGGGTCGCGTTGATCTTCCAGCAGCCCAGGCTCGCCGTCGATCCCCGTTTCACCCTGCTCGACGTCATCGTCGAACCGCTGCTCGCCGCGGGCCGCCCGGCCGCCGATGCGATCGCCCATGGTGAGCGGCTCGCCGACGAGATGAGCCTGACCGCCGACCTGCTCACCCGCCGTCGGCACGAGGTCTCCGACGGACAGCTGCAGCGCGCCTGCGTGGCGCGGGCGCTGGCGCTGCGGCCCCGCTACGTGATCTGCGACGAGATGACCACCATGCTCGACGCCTCCACGCAGGCCCACCTCGTCGCCCGCCTGGAGAGCTACCGGCAGGAGACGGGCGCGGGTGTGCTGGCCGTGACCCACGACACCGATCTCCTCGCCCGCTGGTGCGAGGCGGGCGCCGTCCACCATCTGCCTGCCCCGGACGGCACGTCACTCGTCCGCTGACGTCCCCGTCTCTCACCTCCCATATGCATCACCGATGAACTGGGATTGTGGCGCGGTCGCAGACGTTCGGCCGCCTCATCCATGTCCCGTCCGGCGCGACCTGAGATCTCACCGTCGAAGGGGCGCGGCTCTGGATGAAATGTCACACTGGAGGCATGGACAGGGCATTGAACTACGCGAACATCCGCCCATACGCGGTTCCCCGTGCTCTGGAGGAGTTGGCAGGGCCCGCAGGTGGGATCGTCACGCTGCCCGGCTGGCTGGATTGGAGCCCGCGGCGCTCATACGACCTGTCCGATCCGGCGGCGCTACGGGTGATGTATGAGCAGGTCATCCAAGAAGGCCGGGAGCAGGATCTCAAGGCGTATCTGAACGCCGATCTGCTGGTGCGCGTCTGGCCTGAGCTGATCTTGCCGATGCGGGTCCGACTACTGTGGGAGTCACGGTTCACCTGGCTGCAGGATAGGGCCGCGTGATGGACCCCTTCCATCGGCGACTGATCGAGATTGGTCTCAGCGCCGCCGATCAGTACGGCTTCGCGCTGGCCGGTGGTTATGCCGTCCAGGCGTACGGGATCGTGGAGCGGCCAAGCGAGGACGTCGATCTGTTCGGCGCGCTGGACATGGACTGCCCGGCGGCGGCGGATCATGTGGCCGAGGCGTATCGTGCGGCTGGGTACCAGGCCGAGATCTTGCAGAGTACCGAGCGGTATGTCCGAATGTGGATCTCTGAGCCTGATTCGGATCGGGGATGCAAGGTTGAGGTCGTCGCGGACGTGCGGTTTCGGCCACCGGTGCGGATGGGGATGGGGCCGGTGCTCCATCCTGATGACGTTGCGGCTGGAAAGACTGAGGCATTGTTCAACCGTGCGCTCGCCCGTGACTTCATTGATGTGGATGCGCTCGTGGAATCTGGCCGGTACACGCGGGATCAACTTCTGGAGCTGGCCGCTCGCCGGGATGCCGGGTTCGATCGCAAGGTGTTCGCGGAGATGCTGGCGTATGTACGTCGTCGTACCGATGAGGAGTTCATTGTGTACGCCGTTGATGCAGTCGAGGCAGAGGCTATCAGGGAGCGCTTTGGCAGGTGGGAGAAGGAATTGCGGAAGAGTGAATGATTTCGGTTAGGGAAGCGTTAGCGGGGTACGTAAAACGAGTTCGCGCCAGCCTTACGAAGGACTGGCTTCACTGTCACCAAGCAACTTCTCGTTCCCGCGACGAATGGACTCACGGCTCGTCGCCGACTCTGTCGGGATATACGTGACAGGCAGGTCAACCGAACAATTCATTTGGATTTTTCGTCATCCAAAAAATACAGGAAGCGTCGTTTTCCCCCGGTCCCGTCTTCCTTGGACACCGAGCGGGGGTCGGTGATCCGGATGGCGAAGCAGCCATGGTGTGGTTGGCCTGGCTTTCGGGAACGTCGGCCTTGGTCGTCGGCGCGGCTATTCTGATCAACAGATCAATTGCGCGGCCGGCCAGATCGGGACCTGGCCGCGCCACGGCAAGCTGATAAGAAAGGGGCAGGTCAGAACGGGTATCGGGCGGGCTCGCCGCGCATGGTGATCCAGCGGGTCTCGGTGAAGGCCTCGATGTTGGCGGTCGCGCCGCCGAAGCGAGACCCGGTGCCGGAGGCCCGTACGCCCCCGAAGGGCGCGTTGGCCTCGTCGTTCACGGTCTGGTCGTTGATGTGCACGATCCCGGTGGGGATCTGCTCGGCGACGGCGAGCCCGTGCATGACGTCACGGGTCACGATGCCGAGCGAGAGTCCGTACTCACTGGCCCCGGCCAGCTCCACGGCCTCCGCCACCGACGACACCCGGGTGACCGGCGCGACGGGGCCGAACACCTCCTCGGCGAAGGCCGGCGCGGTGACGGGGATGTCCGCCAGCACGGTGGGCCGGTAGAAGAGGCTCTCGTAGGACCCGCCCGCGGCGATCCTCGCGCCCTGGTCGGCGCTGGCCGTGACCATGGTGTGGATCTTGTCGCGCTGTCCCGCGTCGATGACCGGTCCGAGCGCGACCTCGCCGGTCGCCGGGTCGCCGACAGAGAGCGCGTCCGCCTTCTCGGCGAGCCGTGCCACGAAATCGTCGTACAGGCGGTCGGCGACCAGGTGACGGCCGGTGGTCATGCAGATCTGACCCTGGTGGAAGAACGACCCCCACGCGGCCAGGTTGACCGCGGCGTCGACGTCGGCATCGTCCAGCACGAGCAGCGCGGAGTTGCCGCCGAGCTCGAGGTGCGCGCGCTTGAGGTGCCTGCCCGCGAGCTCGCCGATCCGGCGGCCCACCGCGGTCGAGCCGGTGAACGAGATGACCCGGACGTTCGGATCGGTGATCAGCGCCTCGCCGACCTCGGCGCCGCCGGGCAGCATCTGCAGCACCCCCGGCGGCAGGCCGGCCTCCTCGAACACCCGGGCCATCAACGTGCCGCCGGTCACCGCGGTGCGGGGATCGGGCTTGAGCATGACCGCGTTGCCGAGCGCGAGCGCCGGGGCGACCGACCGGATGCCCAGGATGATCGGCACGTTGAACGGCGCGATCACGCCGACCACGCCGGCCGGCATCCGCCGCGCCAGGGACAGCCGGGGCTCTCCCGACGGGAGGATCTCGCCGATGGCCCGGCCGGGCAGCGAGGCCGCCTCATAGCACTCCTCGGCTGCGACGTGCAGCGCGAAGCCGGCCATCCCGGGGACCGCGCCGACCTCGCGGACGTTCCACCCGCCGATCTCCTCGGCGTGCCGCTGCCACAGGTCGCCGGCCCGGCGGAGCACGGCTGCGCGCTCGGTGTGCGGCAGCGCCGCCCACTCCCTCTGCGCCTTCACCGCGGTCGAAGCGGCCTCGGCGACGTCCTCCGGCGTCGCCTGTCCCATCCGGCCGAGCTCGTTTCCGGTGGCCGGCTCGATGACCGCGTAGTCGCCCCCGCGTCCGGCGGTCCACTCGCCGTTCTTGAAGATGTTCCCCTGCCAGTCGATGCCGTCGAGAAGTCCCACAGCGGGCGTCCTTTCCTGTTGTCCTCAGTGGTTCATGCGCAGCACGGGTTCGAGCACGTCGTCGCGGCGGTCGCCGTCTCCGCGCTCCTCCCCGTCGAGATCGGCGGGGGCGGGTACGGCCGGCCGCGGCAGCGGCGGGCACAGACGCTCGACGAGGCGGGCCGCTTCGAGCACGACGCCGTCGCGCATGGCGGCCCCGGCGAGCTGCAGCCCGACCGGCAGACCGTCGGCGAGCGCCACAGGTACGGAGATCGCGGGCAGCCCGGCCGCGTTGTACGCCGACGTGAGCCGGGTCAGCACGAGTTCGACCGGCCGCTCCCGGCCGTCCACGTCGAGCACCATCGCCCCGATGGGGGGCGCCGTGACCGGCATGGTGGCGCAGGCCAGCACGTCGTACGTCTCCAGCGCCTCGTGCAGCGCGGCCGTCCGCCGCCGGATCGCGGCCTCGTTCCGCTCGACCTGCTCGGCGTCGAGCGGCGCCATCCGCATCAGCTCGGCGATGTCGGACCCGAACAGCTCGGGGTCCCGTTCGAAGGCCGCCCGGTGGAAGGCGCCCGCCTCGGCGACGATCCTGGCGAGCACGGCCTCGGGCAGCAGCGGATCGTCGGGGACGACGACGTCCTCGACGTGCACGCCGTTGTCTTCGAGCAGTGCCCGGGTGGCGGCCATCGCCTCGCGCACCTCGGGGGCGAGCACCGCGTCGTACCAGCCGCCGAGCCAGCCGACCCGCGGCGACCGCGGCGGTACGGCACCGGGCACGGATGCGATGAGTCCGGACATCAGCAGCGCCGCGTCGTCCACCGTGCGGGCCAGCACGCCGAGATGGTCGAGCGACGGGGCCAGCGGCAGCACGCCGTCGAGCGGGATCAGGCCGCGGGTCGGCTTGAACCCGACGCAGCCGCTGAGCGCGGCCGGAATGCGGACGCTGCCGGCGGTGTCGGAGCCAAGCGCGCCCAGGCAGCTCCCGGCGGCGACGGAGGCCGCCGAGCCGCCGGAGGAGCCCCCGGGGATGTGCCCGTGGCGATAGGGGTTGTGGGTGGGGCCGAAGAACGCGCTGTCCGTGCGGCCGCCCCACGCGAGCTCGTGCGTGGCGTGCTTGCCGAGGATCACGGCCCCCGCTTCCCGCAACCGGCTCACCGCGTCGGCGTCCCGTACGGGAACGTGGTCGGTGAACCTGGGCGACCCGTAGGTCGTACGGACCCCCGCCGTGTCGATCAGATCCTTGATCCCGATCGGGATGCCGTGGAGCGGGCCGCGCCGTACGTCACCGGCGAGCGCGGCGGCCCGCTCCCTGGCCGCGTCGGCGGTCACCGTGGCGTAGGCGTTCAGCCGCGGCTCGGTGGCCTCGATCCTGGCCAGCATCGGCTCGACCAGCTCCACCGGTGACAGCTCGCCGCTCGCGATGGCGGCAGCGGCGGCCGTGGCCGTCTCGACTGGCGTGGTGCTCACGCGCCTCGCCCCCGTACGAAATAGCCGACGGGGAAGAGGCTCAGCCCGGTCCGGTCCCGCACCAGGCCCCACAGCCCGCCGGGCAGCCAGAGCGCGGTCGCGATGCCGATGGCGCCGAGGAGCACGAGATACCACGACCCGTAGTCGGCGAGCAGCTGCTGCAGTCCGAAGAAGATCAGCGCACCGAGCAGCGGGCCCTCGATGTGGCCGATGCCGCCGATCACCACGATGAAGATCATGTAAGCGGACCACTGCACGCTGAAGATGGCGTCGGGGTTGACGCTGAGCGAGCTCACGGTGATGACCCCGCCGGCCGCGCCGCATCCGGCCGCAGACACGAGGTAGACCACGAGCTTGGCCCACCGCACGTCGATCCCGGCCGAACTCGCGGCGGTCTCCTCGTCGCGCACCGCCATGAGCGACAGACCGAGCCGGCCGCGCAGCAGCAGGTAGCATGCGACGATCGTGGCCAGCGCCAGCGCGAGAGCCACCCAGTAGGTCAGCGCGCCGCGCATGGTCTGGTCGAGGCCGGACAGCCCGGCCAGACCCTTGCCGCTGCCGCCGCCGACGGCGTCGATCCGTACGACCAGAAGCCGGTAGACCTCGGCGATCACCCAGGTCCCGACCGCGAAGTAGTCGCCGCGCAGCCGGAACGCGAGCCACGAGGTGGGCACCGCGAAGATCACGCAGGTGACGGCCGCGAGCGGGACCGCCAGGTACGGCTGCACGCCCTGGTCGGCCAGGGCGATCACGCTGTAGGCGCCGATGCCGATGTAGGCCTGCTGGCCCACCGAGACCAGGCCGCCGAAGCCGGCCAGCACGTTCCACATGCTCGCCAGCGCGATCAGCACGAACAGGTTGACCAGCGTGTCGGTGACGTTGCTGAACACCATGAACGGCAGCGCGGCGAGGAGCGCGACGACCGCGAGCATGGCGGCGGCCGACGGCTTCGACGACCGGGCCGCGCGGCTCACGTCCAGCGCGGCGGCCGCACGGGAGGTCAGCATCCCGGAGAGTGTCATGCGGTCCGTCATGCGGTCCGTCCTGCGATCAGGCCCTGCGGCCGGAAGGCCAGCACGGCGAGGAAGACGAGGTGGCCCGCGAGCAGGGTCAGCGCGGGGTCGATCTGCGAGCCCAGCGACTGGGTCACGCCGAGGACGATGCCGCCGATCAGCGTCCCCCACAGCGAGCCCAGCCCGCCGATGACGACCGCCTCGAAGGCGAAGATCAGCCGCGAGGGGCCGGTCGCGGGGTCGAACGACGAGCGCATCGCGAACATCAGGCCGGCGAGCGCCACGGTCGCGAACGCGATGGCGGTCGCGATGCCGTACACGTGCCGGCTGTCGGCGCCGACCAGGTTGGCGGTCTCGCGGTCGTCCGAGGACGCGCGCAGCATCCGGCCGAGGCCGGTGCGGGACAGGAACAGCTGGATGCCGACCAGTACGGCACAGGCCAGCACGAACGTCGCGAGCGACAGATAGCCGATCGAGATCGAGCCGTTGAGCTCGAACGATCCGGTGGCGAACGAGCCCCCGTCGAGGGTGCGGGTGTCCGCGGAGAAGACCTCGAGCAGCACGTTCTGCAGCACGATCGACAGCCCGAAGGTGACCAGCAGGGTGGCCAGCGGCCCGGAGGACAGGCTGCGCTGCAGCAGCACCCGCTGGGTCAGGTAGCCGAGCACGGCGAACAGCGGCACGGTCACCACCAGCACCACCCACAGCGGCAGCCCGGTCCCGCTGACCAGGGCGAGCGCCAGGAACGACGCCACCACGGCGAGGTCGCCGTGCGCCAGGTTGACGATTCTCATGACGCCGAACATCAGCGACAACCCGGTCGCGAACAGCGCGTACAGGCCGCCGAGCAGCAGTCCTTGGATGACGGCGTTGAGCCAGCCCATGTCAGTCGTGTCCCTCTCGGGCGCTCCCGGCGGGGAGTGCCTCTCCGATGCCGAAGTACGCGTGCTCGACCTGCTCGGCGGTCAGGTCCCGCGGCCGCCCTTCGAGTACGGACCGTCCCTCCAGCAGGCAGTGCACGCGGTCGGCCACCCGCATGGCCTGGGAGACGTCCTGCTCGACGATCAACGCGGTGGTGCCGGCGCCGACGATGCCGGGGAGGATCTCGTAGATGCGGCGCACGATCACCGGGGCGAGGCCCAGGGACAGCTCGTCGATGAGCAGCAGATCGGGGTTGGCCAGCAGCGCCCGGCCGATCGCCACCGACTGCTGCTCGCCGCCCGACAGCTGCGAGGCGTTCTGCCTTCGCCGTTCCGGCATCCACGGGAACAGCTCGTAGACGCGGGCGACGGTCCAGGGGCCGGGGCGTCCACGGTAGGCGCCGGTCAGCAGGTTCTCCTCGACCGTGAGGGAACGGAACAGCCGCCGTCCCTCCGGCACGAGGGCGATGCCCTCCGACACCCGCCGGTGCGCGGGCAGCCGGGTGATGTCGCGGCCGTTGAGTTGGATGGATCCCGACGTCGGGGCGTTCAGCCCGGCCAGGGCGCGCAGCAGCGTGGACTTGCCGGCGCCGTTGGCACCGATGATCGCGAGCACCTCGCCCTTGCGCAGCTCCAGGCTGAGGCCGTCCACCGCGCAAAGCTGGCCGTGGTGCACGGTGAGGTCGCGGATCGACAGCAGCGTCACGTGCCCTCCTCGTCGGTCAGGCCGGTCTCCGGACCGCCGCCCAGATAGAGCTCGCGCACCTTCTGGTCGGCGAGCACGCGCATCGGCTCGTCGTCAGCGATCACGTCGCCGCCGGCCAGGCAGACCATCCGGCCGACGGTCTTGACCAGCGCGTGCACGACGTGCTCGATCCAGACGATGCCGAGGCCCTCGGCGTGCAGCCGCTTCACGACCTCGACGAGCTCGAGCACCTCCGGCTCGGTCAGGCCGCCGGCCACCTCGTCAAGGAGCAGCAGCCGGGGGCCGGTGCCGAGCGCCCGGGCCATCTCGAGACGCTTGCGCTGGAGCAGCGCGAGCCGCCCCGCGGGGATGTTGGCCAGGTCGGCCAGGCCCGTACGCTCGAGCGTCTCCATCGCGTGCGTCCAGGCCTGCCTGCCCTTGAGCGCGGCGCCCTGGTGCGCGCAGACCAGCACGTTCTCGAACACGGTCAGGTGCTCGAAGGGCCGGGGCACCTGATAGGTGCGGCCGATCCCGGCGCGGGTGCGGGCGTGCGGCGGGACGTCGGTGACCTTCCGCCCCCCGAACCACACCGCGCCGCCGTCGGGGCGCAGGTCACCGGAGATCATCGCGAACAGGCTGGACTTGCCGGCTCCGTTCGGGCCCACGATGCCGAGTGCCTCACCGGGCCGGACCGTCAGCGTCAGGTCCTTGGCGACCGTCACCCTGCCGAACCTCTTGGTGATCTCGTCGAGGTGCAGCAGGGCATCCTGATGCCGCTCCATCAGCCGTTGGTGGGCCGCAGGTCGCCGCCGATCGGCACGGCCTTGTTCGGCGTGTTGTCCACGATCACGACGTCCCAGGGGAACTTCTCCCCCTTGCGCCACTGGCCGCCGACCGGGTGCTGGATCGCGATGCCCGGCTCGGGGCCGGCCGTGAAGTCCAGGTCGCCGCTCATGCAGCTGATCTTCATGCCGCGCAGCTTGGCCGCGACCTCGTCCCGGTCCTTGGGGTCGCCCGCCTCCTTGAACGCCTGGATCGCGATCTCGAACAGCGAGTAGACCGAGCCCAGGGCCTGGGTCCACTGCTTGCCGGTCTCGGCGGCGAAGTCGTCGGCGAGCTGCTGGGCGCTCTTGCCGTCCAGGATCGACTTGTACGGATGTGCCGGGCTCCACCAGAAGTCGGTGGCGATGTTGTCGGTGAGCGTGCCGAGCGCCTCGGCCTCCGACGGGAACAGCATGACCTTCGCGACCGTGGCCAGCTTGGGCCGGAACCCCTGCTGCTGGGCCTGCTTCCAGAAGGTCTGGAAATCCGGGGGGATCGGGGTGCAGGTGAACAGCTCGGCGTCCGACTCCTTGAACTTCGCGATCTGCGCGCTGAAGTCGGTCGTGCCGTTCTGGTAGGCGCCGCCGTCGATCGGGGTGTAGCCGGCCTCCTTCATCATCGGGCCGAGGCCCTCGCGGAACGCGTTGGCGTCGGTGTCGTTGGGCCACAGCGCCGCCACGTTCTTGTTGGAGACGTCCATGCGCTCCCACATCGGGAAGAAGCAGTCGGCGAACTCCCGCATGCCGAAGAAGAACAGCGTCGTGTACTTGAAGCCCTCACCCGACTTGCCGTTCCGGCCGTGGAACCACGCCTCCCAGGGGGCGATCGTGGTGACGTTCGGGATGCCGTTGGCCTCGCACTGGTCGGCGACCGGGTTGGTGGTGTCGGGCGTGGAGGAGCCGACGATCAGATCCACCTTGTCGCTGTTGATGAGCTGCCGGGTGACCTCGGTGGCGCGGTTCGAGTTCGACTGCGTGTCCTTGACGATGATCTCGATGGTGCGCTTCTTGCCGCCTGCGGTGAAACCGCTGCGCACCGCCTCCTGGATCTGCTTGACCACGAAGTTGTCCGCGGTGGCGAAGCCGGCCAGCGGGCCCGTCTGCGGGCTGACGTACCCGATCTTGAGCACGTCCGACGACGAGCCGCCCGTGCCCTTCAGCCCGCCGCAGGCGCTCAGCAGGGAGCCGCCGCCGAGGGCGGCGGCGCCGAGACCGACCGCACTGAGGAAGGAACGGCGGCCCATCCCGCCGATGGAAGCGTCGCTCACGCCAAGGCTCCTTGCGTAAACGGTGTCCGCGCGCGGAGACGCATGGAACACCGGGGGTTGCTCTATGAGGGATCAGGCGAATCGCCCGAGATCGCTCGACCGGCCGGCGGCCGGGAACGACCTGGACCTTCGGCTATCGGGGAAGTTGCCCTGACCGTACGAGCACCCCAGAGCAGGGGCAACAGCCCGTTCCAAGGGTTCGAACGCGAATTGCCTCTTCAGAACACCCCTGGAACCACCCTTGAGAGCACCCTCGTGAGGGCCCCCTTGCGGGCATCCTTGGCCGTGATCTTGTAGTTGCTCGCAGACCTGCTCCGCCACCTGCGGAAATCCACTTCATGATCTTGCAGTTTCTCGCACCTATGGGCGTCTACCTGCGAAAACAGCATTCGTGATCTTGCGGTCCGCCCTCGGCCACCGCTGCAAGATCCCGAAAGGAGCATTGCCTGGACAGTCCCCTTGGCTGCTGGTTTCTGCAAGATCACGAAGGGAAGAAGGCCAGGTGGGGCGCGTTGTATGCGAGAAACTGCAAGATCACGGTGGGGGGTGGCGTCAGGGGGTGGGGCGGTAGCCGAGTCGGCGGGAGATCTCGGCGGCGGTACGCCGCAGGGCCGGCTCGACGCGTCCCGCCAGAGAGTCGACGGAGGTCGGTGCGATGGTCAGGTGGACGGCGATGTTCACCGCGGCGACGACCTCGCCGGTACGGTCCCTGACCGGCGCGGCGAACGACCGCAGCCCCGGGGCGAGCTCCTCGTCGTTGACCGCGACGCCGTTCTGGCGCACCTTGGCGAGGGTCGCCATCAGCTGCTCCCGGTTGGTGATCGTCTTGGGTCCTCTGCGCGCCATGTCGACGCGGTCGAGGATCTGCCGCAGCGTCGTCTGGTCCTTGTACGCCAGCAGGACCTTGCCCATCGACGTGCAGTAGGCGGGCAGCCGGGAGCCCGCGTGCAGGTTGAGGTCCATGGCCAGGGACGTACGGCGGTTGCTGCGCCGCCGGTCCACGTAGACGACGTCCGGCCCGTCGCACAGGCCCATGCTGACGGTGTATCCGGTCTCGTCGGCGAGCGCCTGCAACAGCGGCGCGGCGATCCGGGTGAGCTCCATCGAGTCGATCGCCGCGAAGCCGAGGTCCACCACCTTGGGCCCGAGGTGGTACTTCTTGGTCTCCGGGTCCTGCTGGACGTACTCCAGCTTGGCCAGCGTGGCGACGTACCGGTGGGTGGTGCTCTTGTTGAGGCCGACGGCTCGCGAGATGTCGGCGATCCCGAGGGTGGAGCGGTCGCCGGTGAACGCGGACAGGATGCGCAGGCCGCGCTCCAGCGACACGGAGAAGGATGCGGAGGGCTCGGTACGGCCGCGGGGGCGTGGGGATTTCTCGGCGGTCACAAGCGTCAGAATACGGACAGAGCGTTTTACCCACTCGAACGATGCCTTGACCATCGGGCCGATCACGTGAACGCTTCTCGGTCAGTCGGCAGGGGCTGATGTGAGCTGGTGCGAGTGGACGCGAGCGAGGAGATCGAGACGGATGGCGCCGGGGGAACGCATCGGGCACTCCATTGGAGACTTCATCGGGCGCTCCGATGGAGGCTTCATCGGGCACTTCATCGGAGGCGAGTGGGTGCCCGCCGAGTCGGCCAGGTCGTACCGGAAACGCTCCCCCTGGTCCGGTGAGGTCGTCGCCGACGTGGCGGCCGGCGACGGCGAGGACGCGCGGCGGGCGATCGCCGTCGCCCATGAGGCATTCGATAGCTGGGCCGGGGCGCAGCCCTGGCGGCGGCAGCAGATCTTCCTGCGCGCGGCCGACGTCCTCGAACGCCGCCGCGACGAGGTGCTCGACTCCCTCGCCGTCGAGACCGGGTGCGGCCGTGTCTTCGGCGAGGTCCAGGTCGACTTCGCGCTCAAGCTCCTCCGGCAGGCCGCCCAGCTGGGCTATCGCCCGATCGGGGAGCTGCTGCCGTCGGACGTGGCGGGTGGCAGGGCGGCGGCGATCCGGCGGCCGGTGGGCGTGGTCGGTGCGATAGCGCCGTGGAACGCCTCGCTCACGCTGGCCGGCCGGGCGGTCATCGGGCCGCTCGCCCTCGGTAACACGGTCGTGCTGAAGCCCTCGGAGGAGTCTCCGTACACGGGGGGCGCGCTCTGGGCGGAGATCCTCCAGGAGGCCGGTCTGCCGCCGGGCGCGTTCAACGTCGTCACCCATGCCCCGGGTGAGGCCGGAGCGGTGGGCGACGCGCTGCTCGTGAGCCGCCTCGTCAAGCGGATCAACTTCACCGGGTCGACGCCGACGGGCAGGCGGCTGGCCGAGAAGGCCGGGACGTACCTGAAGCGCGTCGTGCTCCAGCTCAGCGGCCAGAACCCGCTGATCGTCACGGACGACGCCGATGTCGGGTACGCCGTGGACGCGGCGGCGTACGGCGCCTTCGTCCACCAGGGCCAGGTGTGCATGTGCGCGCGGCGAATCTATGTCGAACGGCCGCTGGCCGAGGAGTTCACCACCCGATTCGCGGCGAAGGTGGCGACGCTGCCGACCGGCGATCCCTCGGATCCGGCGACCGTGGTGGGCCCGGTGATCAACGAATGGGCCCTCGCCCTCCTGGATCGCCGGGTCAACGAGGCGGTCGAGCTCGGCGCCCGCGTCCTGGCCGGTGGCGTCCCGGCGCCGCCCTGCTATCCGGCCACCGTTCTCGTCGACGTCCCGGACGAGGCCGAGATCGCGCAGGGTGAGACCTTCGGGCCGGTCGTGATCGTGGAGGCCGTCGACTCGGCCGAGGAGGCGGTCGCCCGGGCCAACGAGTCGGACCTCGGCCTGGCCGCATCGATCATCACCGACGACGTCCGCCGTGGCCTGCGGCTCGCGTCGAGGCTTGAGGCCGGCATCGTCCACGTGAACGACCAGCCCGTCAACGACGAGCCGCAGATGCCGTTCGGCGGGGTCAAGGACAGCGGCTGGGGGCGGTTCGGCCTCGGTTTCGCCGCCGAGGAGTTCTGCGAGCTCCAATGGGTCACCGTACGCGACCAGGACCGCGAGTTCCCCTTCTGATCGGGGCGGAAGGACCCCCGGCGGCCAGGGGCGGAGGTCCGGGCCCCCTGGCTTCGTCGCCGCGGCTCGCTCTCGACTCCGTGGCCGATGCCTCGCTCACCTGTATGCTGCCCCATGCCGGGAAGGATGCTGCTTGGCCGCATATGAAGCTCCTTGCCGGTTATGAGGAGGGGCTTCATGGCACGTTCGGTGGTCGCCGGTTGGGCGGGCGCGATTCTCGCTGTTCTCCTGCTGGCCGGGTGCTCCTCCGATCAGTTGGGCGACCGCGGTGGCAAGGAAGGCGCGCCGCCGGACAAGGTCGGCGACGTCGACCACATCGAGGTCTTCCGCAACGCGGACAGTTTCCCCAACATCGCCCGAATCTGCGTCGAGGGTCTGGCCTTCGTCAGCACGTCGAGTGGGAAGCGCGGTGAGAGCGGCGTCGCCAATCCGGCGCTGCTGCGCGTCCCCGAATGGGACGCCAAGTGCCGGGGCTACGCGAAACCCGGCACGGTCCCCGAGACGACCTCAGCACCGTCGCCGCTCGGCTGACGCGCCCGAGGCCCCAGGCTCGAGCGTTCTCCGGATGGGTCAGCCGACCTTCTTGGCGTCCTGGATGGCCTTGGCGAGGTTCTCCAGCATGGGGGCGGCGCCGGCGTACGAAAGGCGGGGCACCCCGCCGTCCCATGACTCCACCTGGCCCGCCTTGACGGCGGGGAGCCGCGTCCAGGCGGGCTTGGCCGCGAGGGCGTCGGGCTGGAGGGCGCTGCTGCGGTTGTCGAGCATGATCACGTCGGCCTGGTGCTTGTCGGAGTTCTCCCAGCTCAGGCTCTCGTAGTAGCCGCCGGTGTCGAGCTTGTCCGGCTGCACGAAGTCGACCCCGAGCTCGGCCAGGTAGATCAGGTCGGTGAGGGTCTTCGGGTTCGACACGTAGAGCAGATCGGGACTGCCTGAGGCGGCCATGACCTTGATGCCGGGCTTGGCGGCCACGGCCTGGCGCACCGACTCGGAGGCCGCCTCGAACCGGGCCTTGGCCTCGGCCACCTTGGGTGCGTTGAGGTCGGCGCCGAGGGAGGCGGCCAGCTCGGCGTACCGCTCGATCGGCTCCGTGATCGGCACCCGGGCGACGTTGATCGCGATGCTGGGGGCCAGCTTCAGGATCTTGTCCTTGCTCTCGTCCGGGACGTACCACAGCGCGCCGGGGTCGTACATGTGGGTGACGAGGAGGTCGGGCCGCAGGGTGGCGTACTTCTCGATGTTGAACTCGCCCCACACGTTGCCGACGATCGTCACCTTGTCGACGTTCAGGTCGCCCGCCATGGGGTCGAGGGTGCCGTCGTCCCGCACGGTCTCGCCGAAGACCCCGACGATCTTGTCGTCGAGACCGAAGTCGATGAGGGCCGCCGCCGTGCCGGTGAAGGCGACGACGCGTGACGGGGCGGTGTCGGCGGTGACGGTCTCCCCGCGGTCGTCCTTGAACGACCACGGCCCGGCGGCGCTCTCCTGTGTCGCCGGGGCGGACGACTCGGACGCCGTGCCCGAGCCGCTCGCCCCACATCCGGCGAGCAGGACACCGGCCGCGGCGGCGGCGCCCAGGGCCAGCAGGCGACGGCGGGATGGCCTGGCGGGGGCCGCCGAGTATGACGGAAGTTGCGACATGGGGCGGATCCGCCCTTCTTTCGTGACGAGGTTTTTGGTTAGGCTTACCTAATGGTGAACATATTTTTAGGGTAACCTAACCTAAATTGTCCAGCCAGCGCGGCGCCCCGCCCCTCCCGGAGACTCCCATGGTCGTCACACAGTCCTCCGAGGTGTCACGATCCTTCGTGTCGGCGCAGCCGTCCTCGGAGGAGGCCGTACCTGCCGAGGGGACGCCGGGGACACGGCACGCGCCGCGTGCGGCCGGTCTGCTGGGCGCGGTGCTCGTGCTCCTCGTCGTCCTCGTGCTCAGCATCGGATTCGGAGCCAGGCAGCTGTCCGTCGGCGAGGTCTGGCAGGGGCTCTTCGACGAGGGCTCGGCCGCCTCGACCGTGGTGCTGGACATGCGGCTGCCGCGCACGCTGCTCGGGCTGCTCGCCGGGATGGCGCTGGGCGTGGCGGGCTGCGTGATGCAGGCCCTGACCCGCAACCCGCTCGCCGATCCGGGCCTGCTGGGCATCAACGCGGGCGCCTCGGCCGCCGTGGCCACGGCCACCGCTGTCCTCGGGATGGCGGCGTTCGAAAGCTACGTGTGGTTCGCCATGGGCGGCGCCGCCGCCGTCTCGGTGCTGGTCTACGTCGTGGGCGGCGGGCGCGGCGCGACCCCGGCCCGGCTGACCCTGGCCGGCGCCGCGCTCAACGCCGCGTTCTACTCCTACGTCAGCGCGATGATGCTGCTCGACGGCGATTCGCTGGAGAAGATGCGCTTTTGGACCGTGGGCTCGCTGGCGAGCGCGCAGACCGCGACGTGGGCCGGGATGCTGCCGTTCGTGGCGGCGGGCCTGCTGGTCGCGCTGACGCTGGCCCGGCCGCTCAACGCCCTCGCGCTCGGCGACGACTCCGCACGCGCGCTCGGCGCCCGGCCCGCCCAGGTGCGGGCCCTCGCGCTCCTCGCCGTGACACTGCTGTGCGGGGCCGCCACCGCGGCCTGCGGCCCGATCGTCTTCGTGGGTCTGATGGTGCCCCATCTCGTCCGCTCACTGACCGGCCCCGACCTGCGCTGGATGCTCCCCTACTGCGCGGTGCTCGCACCCGTGCTCCTGCTCGGCGCCGACGTGCTCGGCCGGCTGCTCGGCAGTCCCGGCGAGCTGCAGGTGGGGATCGTGACGGCGGTGCTGGGCGGCCCGTTCTTCCTCTACTTCGTGCGCCGGGTCCGGATGGTGCGGGTATGAGCGTCGTACGCCTTCCCGGCGATCGTTCCGTACGGGTGCACCCGCGGGCGCTGGCCGTCGTGACGGGCTGCGTGCTGCTGGCGCTCGCGGTCGGCGTGCTGACGGTCGGCGACGGGGACTATCCGATGAGCCCGGCCGAGGTGCTGCGTACCATCGCCGGCGCGGGCACCCCGGCCCAGGACTTCATCGTCAACGAGCTCAGGCTGCCCCGGGTGGTCACCGCGCTGCTCGTCGGCTCGGCCCTGGCCCTGGCGGGCGCGCTGTTCCAGTCGCTCGTACGCAACCCGCTGGGCAGCCCCGACATCCTGGGCTTCACCCAGGGCGCGGCGACCGGTGCCCTCGTCGTGGTCGTCGCGGGCGGCGGCAGCCTGGCGCTGTCCGCCGGCGCGGTGCTCGGCGGTGTCCTCACCGGCGTCGTGATCTACGCCCTGGCCTGGCGGGGCGGCCTCCACGGTCAGCGGCTCGTGCTGATCGGCATCGGCGCGGCGGCCATCCTCACCGGCGTGAACGGCTATCTGCTGACCAGGGCCCAGCACATGGAGGCGGCGCGTGCCGTGCTGTGGCTCACCGGCAGCCTCGACGGCCGGGGCTGGGACGACGCACTCCCGCTGCTGGCCGCGATGGCCGTGCTCGTCCCGGTGGTGCTCCTCGGCTGCGGGCGGGCCCTGCACGTGATCGAGATGGGCGACGACCTGGCGAGCGGCCTCGGCATCCGGGTCGAACGCGTCCGCCTGGTCATGCTGGCCGCGGCCGTGCTGCTCGCCGCGCTCGCGGCGGCCGCCGCCGGACCGGTGGCGTTCGTGGCGCTGGTCGCGCCCCAGGTCGCCAAGCGGATGACCGGCGCGCCCGGGCCGAACCTGGTCGCCTCGATGTGCACGGGCGCCGGCCTGCTGGTGACGGCCGACTGGGCCGCGCAGCGGCTGTTCGGCGACCACCTGCTCCCGGTCGGCGTGCTGACCGGCGTGCTCGGCGGCGGTTATCTCGTCTGGCTGCTCGCCGTGGAACGCAGGGCGGGACGGATATGAAGGAATCGGGTAGCCGGAAGGTTGAGGGAATGGGACACGAAGGAGCACCGTCACGGCTGGGCGGCAGCGGGCTGACCCTCGCCTACGACAGGCGGGTCATCGCCGAAGACCTGACCGTGGCCATCCCGGACCGGTCCTTCACCGTGATCGTCGGACCCAACGCCTGCGGCAAGTCCACGCTGCTGCGTGCGCTGTCGCGGACGCTCAAGCCGGCGGCCGGATCCGTGCTGCTCGACGGGCGGGACATCGCGGCGCTGCCCGCCAAGAAGATCGCCCGCGTTCTGGGCCTGCTGCCCCAGACCTCCATCGCGCCCGACGGCATCACGGTCGCCGACCTGGTCGGCCGCGGACGCTATCCACACCAGTCGCTGCTGCGCCAGTGGTCGAGGGAGGACGAACGCGTCGTGCGGGAGTCGATGGCGGCGACCGGGGTGGCCGATCTCGCCGCCCGCCCGGTCGACGAGCTGTCGGGCGGCCAGCGTCAACGCGTGTGGATCGCGATGGCCCTCGCGCAGGAGACGCCGCTGCTCCTGCTCGACGAGCCGACGACCTATCTCGACATCGCGCACCAGATCGAGATCCTCGACCTGTGCGCGCGGCTGCACGAGGAGGAGGGACGGACGCTGGTGGCCGTGCTCCACGACCTGAACCACGCCGCCCGCTACGCCACCCACCTGATCGCGATGCGCGACGGCCGGGTGGTGGCCTCCGGGACGCCGAAGGAGATCGTGACCGCCGACCTGATGCACGAGGTCTTCCGGCTTCCCTGCCGGGTGATCGACGACCCGGAGACCGGCACCCCGCTCGTCGTCCCCGCCGCCCGGCGGAGCGCCGGACGGGTGGCGGAGGGCGTCGTGGCGGAAGGCGCGATGGCGTGAGCGTCGCCGTACGCCGAGGGCTTCCGGGAGATTCCGCACCATCCCGACAGGAGAGACCAGTGCCGCTGCTCGACACCCTTTCCAAGCACCTGGAGAACCTCGCCGCCGCGCAGGGCGGCGTGCTGGGAGTGCCGCCGGAGCTGGTCGCGGACGACTCCCCGGACTGGGTCCGCGCCACCGACCTGCTGCGGAAGCCGTACGACGGGCTGCGCGCACTCGTGGAGGAAACGGCGGGCCGGTGGGGCGCGGCGCCCCACGTGGGGGCGGCGCTGCTGTGGAAGACGTACGGCTACTGGCACACGCTTCCGATGGTGCTCGGCTGGGCGCTCGAACGCCGGGTGCCGCTGATGCGCCTCGACGACACGCTGGTCAAATCGTCACCGGCGGGGGTGACCGTCGCCGCCACCGAGGTGACCGTCGCCGTCCTGCCCGACGATCCGCTGGCCGGCGCCCCCGGCACACTCGTCGTGCCCGACCTGGCGGCGGCCATCCGCGGGTCGCTCATGGACGGCCAGCTCCCGGTGATCAAGGCGTTGAACGACCTGACCAAGGTGGGCGAGCGCACGCTGTGGGGCTCCACAGCGGAGGCGATCGTCTACCCGATCACCCGCCTCGGCGCGGACGGTACGGACGGCGGGGCGGCCGACGCCCACGGCGAGGCGGCGCGGCTGCTGGACGCGATCGGGGCGCCCGTGGCCGGGCTGGTCGTGCCCGAGGGCGACTCCTTCCGCCGCCGCACCTGCTGTCTGTGGATCACCGTCGAGTCCGCCGACCCCTGCTCAACCTGCTGCATCCGATCCCCGGACCGTCTCGCCAAGGCGTCTCGCTGAGGCGTCTTGCCAAGGCGTCTTGCTGAGGCGTCTCGCTAAGGTGTGAGCGTGAGCGTGTCCGCGGCGTCGGCGCGGGCCGCCCGCTCCGAGGAGCGCATCGGGGTGCTCTTCCCGTCGGCCCACAGCTCGGCCTGGTCGTCGTAGTTGGCGTGGAAGGCGTGGCCCGATGCGCCGGTGAGGTTGATCCAGCGCGAACGGTCGAAGTCGGCCAGGTCGACGACCATGCGCATCGACGGCACCCAGCTCACCTCGTAGCCGTCCGGGGCGTCCCAGCCGGTCGCGTCCACGGTGTCCTTGCCGCCCTGGGTACGCAGCGGGCCCCGGTTGAACAGCCACTCGATCGGGGCGATGCCCGAGGTGCCGAACGTCTCGTGGGTGAGCTCCAGCGTGTGCAGATCACCCCACCGCCAGCCGGACGGGTCGTCGCCGAGCAGCTCGGTGAGCTCGGCCTTCGCGTCCGACAGGGCGGCGGTGAGCATGTCGTCCCTGGTCTCGGTCCTGTCCTTGGTGCGTACGTCGTCCCACCACGGGTCGTCCGGCCGCTCCAGCAGGGCGCGGATCACCTCATACCAGCGGTCGCCGCCACCGGGCCGGGCAGCGCCGGTCAGCTCGTCCTCGAACGTCCGCCGCAGCAGGTGCCGCCACACCGCGTTGAAGTAGGCCGCCCCGGCCGACTCGCGGTCCTGGCCGAAGTCCCAGCCGCGCAGCGGATCGCCCGCCCCGACGCGCAGCAGGTGCGGCACGAGCAGGGGGGCGAGACCGTTGTGGGTGTCGCGCTGGATGTCCTGCATGCTCTCGACCGAGACCTTGCCCCCGGCGAGTGCCTGCTCCAGCCGCTCGACGATGCGCTGGGAGCGATAGCCGTACGACCAGTCGTCGGTCAGGAACGGACCGCCGTCCTCCTGGCGGATCACCGCGTTGTTCGCGGTGACGATATAGCCCTCCCGCGGGTTGTAGACACTCGGCAGCTTCTCGAACGGGATGAAGCCGCGCCACTCGTGCTCACCGGTCCAGCCCGGCGCGGGCCAGCGGCCGTCGCCCTTGGCGCGCATCGGGATCCGGCCCGGGGCCTGATATCCGATGTTGCCGTCCACGTCCGCGTAGATCAGGTTCTGCGCCGGGACCTCGAAGGTCGCCGCGGCCGCGCGGAACTGCTCGAAGTTCTCGGCCTTGTTCAGCAGGAGGATCGCGTCGGCGGTGCGGCCCGGGTCCAGCGCGGTCCACCGCAGCGCGACCTCCAGCCGCTGCGACGCGTCCGGCGACGGCTCGCCCAGCTTGGCCGCGGCGCCCGGTACGGCCGCCTCAGCGTCACCGAGCACCCCGGAGATGATCGGGCCGTGCCCGGTGGTACGCACGGTGAGGTCCACCGTCTCGCCACCGGCGACCTTGATCTGCTCGACGCGGGTCTCCATGGGCTGCCATTCGCCCTTGAACCGGTAGGTGTCGCCCTTGGTCCGCTCGAGGTAGAGGTCGGTGACGTCCGGGCCGAGGTTGGTGAAGCCCCAGGCGATGCGGTGGTTGTGGCCGATCACCACGCCGGGCAGGCCGGCGAAGGTGTAGCCGGTCAGGTCGAAGGGACAGGCCGGGCCGCGCTGCCGGCAGTGCAGCCCCACCTGATACCAGATCGAGGGCATACGCGGGCCGAGATGCGGGTCGTTGGCGAGCAGCGGCTTGCCGGTCGTGGTGTGCGCCCCGCTCACCACCCACGAGTTGGATCCGATGCCGGCGAGGTCGCCACCGGTGCCCAGCAGGGCGGGTACGGCGCGCAGCGCCTCGGCCGTCCGTGCGAGAGCCCGCGTTTCCCGTTGCTCGAGCCCGGTCCGCCGTACGACCCGCGTCATGTCGTCCGCTGCCTTCTCGGTGTCGCCGTCACCCGTGACGATCGGCCGGTGCCGGTCGAACGGGTAGCCGGGGAACAACTGCTCGGCCCGGTCGACCGGGACGGAGGCGGCGGTCAGCGCCCGGTCCAGCTCTTCGCCCATGTTGGAGCGCAGGTCCCAGGCCATCGCCTTGAGCCAGGCCAGCGAGTCGGCCGGGGTCCACGGCTCAGGGGTGTAGTCGCCGTTGGTCAGCTTGAGCACGGCGTACTCGAGGCTCCGGTCCGCCGCGTCCGTGTGCTGGTCGAGCCAGGCGTTCACGCCCGCCGCGTAGTCCTCCAGGACCTGACGGGTCTCGGGCGTGAGCAGCGCGATCTCCTGCTCGGCGACCCGACGCCAGCCGAGCGTGCGTACGACCTTGTCGATTTCGAGGGTGCTCGTGCCGAAGACCTCCGACAGGCGGCCGGCGGTGGTCTTGCGGCGGAAGTCCATCTCCCAGAATCGGTCCTGAGCGTGGACGTACCCCTGTGCCTTGAACAGGTCGGCCGAGCTGTCCGCGTAGATCTGCGGGATGCCGTACGCGTCCCGATGGACGGTCACCGGCGAGGCCAGGCCCGGCAGTTCGATCTCACCGTCGAGCTGGGGGAACGACTGCCGCACCGTCCAGATCACCACGCCGGTCCCGGCGAGCGCCGCCACGAGGACCAGGACCAGGATCGTGGTCAGGAAGCGGGCGAGCCAGCGAAGCGGACGCGGCAGACGAGCGAAGGGAGCGATCCTGACCACGGGCGACCTTTCATGACATGTAGCCACAGCACATGCGGCCATGGCCCAGCCTGGTGGGCGGCCGTGTAAAGCGGGTTACTTCCCGGTAGCGTTTCGGCCTCGCCCGTCCGTCGCCGGCCGGTGTGCCGGGACGACCGAGGCGGCTGCGACGGCCGGGGCGCCGCGAAGCGGACGGTTATGCTCGCGCCCGTGACTTTCAAGCCGTCGACATCCCCCGGTCCACGAGCCTCCGAAGGCCGGCGTACGCTGCTGGGCCTGGTGTGGGCGTCCCTCGCCTTCCTGACGTTCGGCCTGGCCGTACCGTTCCTGCTGGCGCACGCCGCGTACCGGCTGCGCAGCCGGGCGCAGGCGATCGCGGTGGCCGTCTACTGCGCGGTTTGGGCGGGTGTGCTCGGCTTCCGCGCCACCCTCGCCGGAGTGCCGACCGGTGACTGGCGCTGGTCCGTCGCCGCCGCCGTCTGGCTGTTCGGACTCTGGGTCGGCGGCACGTTCCATGTTCTACTGCTCCGCGATCGGATGTTCCGTGACGGCCGGTGATTCGCTCACCGGATCAGGCGTTCCACGTCTCGCCAGAACTTGTCGAAGGAGGCCGCGTGCTTCCGGGCCTGTGCCATGTCGAAGACGGCCGCGAGCGGTGCCTGGTCGATGGTCTCCTTGTACGGACTGCCATCGATCTTATGGTGTGTGAGCCATCCCTTGGCATCTCGGATTCCTTCGGGGTTCGACGGGGGTGGTAACGGGTCGGCGAGCCCCCGATGCCCGGCCAACGACGCGGCGGCGGCCAGGAACCATCCCTCGAACTCCCGGTTCGCCAGCACGACCGACATCGCTTTGTCGCTCCGTACGGCCTGGGCCCGCTTGAGCAGAGCGGGCCCATAGTCGGCGGGGCAGTCATCGTCCGCGTCGAACAGCACCAGGATTCCCCCGAGGCCGGTCACTTGACGGGACGCCTGAAGGACTGCGTTCTCCACTCCGCCCGCCGCGATCAGTTTGCCGCGGGGTATGCGGTGCGGTTCCGGAATCCGAGCATCCCATATTCCGCACTCCTGCATGATCCGGCGCAGCAGAACCGGCAGCGCGGTCACCTCGCCGTAGCCTTCGACGATCGAGGCGATTGTGATCCGTCCGCTCATCCGTCGCCCTCCGGCCGGAGTTGGCGACCCCGCATCAACTCGCCCACCGTGGCCAGCTTGTCCTTGACGAGACCGCGACTGATCCCGTCGATGCCCCCGATTTCTGTGACACCGCCGTCGATCGTCACCACGCGAACCCAGTCCGGATCGATGTCCTCGCGTTCAAGTAGATCGGCGCTCTGGGTCGTGACGATGACCTGGCAGCGCTCGCTCGCCTCCGTCAGCGCGTCGAACAGCGCCCCGGACGCGGCCGGATGAAGCGCTGTCTCCGGCTCTTCGATTGCGAGTAGCGTCGCCCTGCCCTCCAGAACAATGGGTTGAAACAGCGCCGCGAGCACTCCCGCCGCATGCAGCGTCCCCTCGGAGATCGACTCAGGGCCGAAGGCCCGCTCGCTTTCGCGAGTCCGCAGCTCCACTGTCGAGTAGGGGCCCGCGAGCCGCTGGTCCACGCCGGCGACCCCCGGAACGATCGCCGACATGTAGTCGTCCAGGCGAGCCTTGAAGACGGGAAAACCCTGCTTCAGCGCTCCGAGTACTTCTCCCAGGCCTTCCCCCGAATAGCCGAGCTGCCTGCTTACCCGTTCAGGCTCGACTCGCCGCATGAGATCGGTGTCCAGGTGGTAGAAAAGCATGGCCCTCAGTGCCTGGTAGACCTCACTGAACTCACCCTGTGTGGCTGCCAGTGGGAGGTAGAGACGATCAGGCTCGATCTGGCCGCGTGTATTGCGGCGAGTTCGATTTGTTTCCCCGCTTTGCAGGACCCGGCCGGATTCCGCCTCGAATGCGGTCCACGAAGTCTCGTCCGCGCCGTTTCGCAGAAGGCATCGCTCGTGCCGTACGATCAGAGACCCACGGCTGGTGAGATCCCGGCCGATGGTGAAGCCGTACAGGACCGGGATCAGCTGTCCATGTACGTCGAGCGAGAGTTCGAGCTCGATGCTGAACTCATCCAATGCTTCGGGAACGCGTCGGATGACCGCATCCAGACCACCCCGCCTGGCCACGGCGTCGGCCGGTGTTGATTCCAGAACGTCGGTGACGAACAGCAGCGCATCGATGAAGTTGCTCTTCCCCGCACCGTTCGGGCCCACCAGGATGAGCAAGGGCGTGAAAACGACTTCGCAGGAAGCGATGCTTTTGTAGTTTGTCACTCGAACCCGGTTGAGGACCGGTGCCGGCTGCTTCATCGCACCCCCCTTGCCATTGCGACATCGACCTGGACAGCGGCTGCGGCTGTCATCACAGTCTGATACCGATCGGGAGATCGATCCATTCGACCGCTCCCAGCACAGCCGCCCCGGGGCGTTTCGGTCGCCTCCCAGATCCCAACCTTCTGTTTGCTGTTACCGATCTTCGCAGCGGCCCTGCTCGCCTTCCACATGAACGGAGTCAAACACATCGATCGTCGGGCTCGTCGCGGGCCGTCCGTACGACATCCTCACAGAGGGCGGCCGGTGATGCGGGAGGTTGGGAACCGCGGCCCATCTGACGGACCAACACAGGAGGCGTCGTCGCAGCATCTATGGTGATTCATCCCTCGACTACCGAAGGGATCGAAGACCGTCGCGTATCCGGCGGACGTCCCTCAGCCGGGCCTCGTAGGTCGCACCGATCAGGAGCAGCGCCAGGCCGCCGACGGCCACCGGGACCCAGCGCGGGACGAGCGTCATGAGCTGGGCGATCCAGGGCGCGAGCTCGTGGACGGCGACGGCGGCCAGCGTGAATCCGCCCAGTATGGCGGGTGCCTGAAGCCGGAATCTCGCTCCGGCCAGCAGGACCGCCATCGAGGCCAGGCCGAGCGCCAGCGGCCGGATCCAGCCCTCCGGCTGGATGTAGAGCGCCAGCAGACTCGGGAGCAGGGAGAAGGACAGGCCCGGGCCGTACGTCAGCCACGACGACGACCGTCGTGCCCGCCACCAGCCGATCGCCAGCAGCACCAGGGAGAACGGCACGGTGTAGGCCTCCACCGCTCCCACCCCGTCCGCGAGGAGCCGGGTCCAGTGGGCCAGCAGCAGGAAGGCGGTCCCGGCGTATCCCGCCATCCGCCTGTCTGGGCGCAGCGCCGTACCGAACCCGAGGACACCCGCGACGGCGCACGCGAGGCTGAACATCCGCAGATCGGCGGCCAGGAGCAGCCCGATCGTCCCCAGCACGTATCCCGCGGTTTCCACCGCGGTTCCCGGGCCGGCGGCCCTGAGCCGCGCCGCGACGATCCCGGCCGCGCAGGCCACGGCGAGGAGGACGAAGGTGATGAATCGCGGTTGGAGGCCGGCGGCGATCCACAGCGCGACCGCCTCGCCGCCGACCAGCAGCGTCGCGGCCGCTGCGGCGCCGACGCGTACGGCACGGGCGCGAGCGGCGACGACCGTCACGGCGGCCGCGACGGCGAGAACGGGCAGCGTGATCAACGTTGCCGGCTCGGCGGCGAGTGCCCATGTGCAGACCTCCAGCGCGGCCGCGAGCGCGGGCAGGCCGGCCAGAGGGATCCGCGCCGAGAGCAGCACGAGCGCGATCGCCTGCGCGAGCTGTACGGCGATAACCGCCGGATAGGGCAGATCGAGCGCGACGGGACAGACGGCCACGGTCACCGCGCAGAACGCCATGGTGACCATGGTGAGCACCTGGCGCGGACCGTACGGCGATTCGGCCTGGTCCGTCTTGCGAGATCGTCGGAGCAGCGGTGCGGCCGCCACGGAGGCGAGCGCGAGCACGGTGAGTACGACCAGGTCGGGGGGCCCGGCGACGGACCACAGGGCGCTCGATGTCGCATCGACGCCACCCCAGACCCCGACCCGGTGCAACGGTCCGGCGAGGGCGTCGGCCACCGGCGGCAGCACCGGCGTGGACAGCAGTGCCGTCATGATCGCGGCGGTGATCGCGGTGGCCGTCACGGGTGCCTGGACGGTCGCGGAAGCCGTACGCAGGGCGAGAACCGCGAGCATGGTCACGAGCAGCGCGGCGACGGGGCCGGGGACGACCGCCCAACGCCCCTCCAGGAGCAGGCGGCCGGGGAGCGCGAGCGCCATGATCAAGGTGATCGCCGATGACGCCGCGAGCAGGACCGACCATGATCTCCTTGTGGGCCCGCTCCCGGGCCCGCTCCCAGGTCCGCTCCCGGGCTCGTTCATGGGCCCGCTCCCGGGTCCGCTCCCGGGCTCGTTCATGGGCCCGCTCCCGGGCCGGTTCATGGGTCCGCTCGCGCGGACGGCGAGGACCAGTCCTGCCACCGCGGCGACGAACAGCGCGGCGGACAGCCGCCAGGCGACGCGTGGTTCGTACGTTCCCAGGGATGCCACGATTCCGATCGCCACCCCGAGCGACCAGGTGGTGCCGAAGCAGACGGCGAGCGCCATCCGCTGCTTCACCAGCCACAGCGCGGCATCGGCGCAGGCGGTGGCGAGCAGCGCCGCGACGAGCCAGACCGTGCCCTGGCCGAGCACCGGCACGGTGAGCGGGAACTGCGCGAGCACGACCGCCACTGGAACCGGCCACCTGAGCCGGGCGAGCCGCCCATAGGCCGCGAACACCCCGGCGACGACCGCGACCAGCCCGGCCGTGTAGTGCTGGGGATGGATCCGGTCGAGATCGGCCAGCCCCAGGTGCCAGGCGGCGTACCCGTCGAGGAGCAGCAGCGCCAGGCCGAGCATGGCGAGGGTCTCCGCTGTGGCGCCCAGACCCCGGCTTCGCAGCCAGAGCGGGGCCGCGAGGACCAGGCCGGTGAAGCCGAGCAGGATCGCAGCGCGGCCGCCGATGCCGAGGTGTCCCCAGTTCACGGCCGTGAACACGACCGCCGCCACGGCCAGCAGGATCCCGCCGAGTGCCAGCAAGAGGTTCTGTACGGCTCTCGCGGACAGATCCCGTGGCCGTTCCGTGCCGGGCATCGGCGGCGGGAGAACGCCCGGGGCGTCTCCCACCTGTTCTGTCCCGACTTCGGTCCCGCCTGTCGTCCCGGCCGTCGCCCCGGCCGTCGTCCCGCCTGTCGTCCCGGCGCCGGCCCCGGCACGGGCCGCTCGCAGCATCGTGAGAAGCTCGCCGCGCCTCGCCATCAGCTGTGCCTCACGCCGTCTGAGCGCGGCGCGCTCCGCATCGGCCCGCCACAGTTCGGCGGCGACGGGACCGGTCAGCGGCAGCGCGCAGCTCGGGCAGGCGGTGTGCGGGGCGGTGAGCGGTGCGCCGCAGTCGGGACACCCGGGGTGTCCATAAGGGGACATGGCAGTACCTTCCCGCAAACCGGTCGTCGGCGCATGCGCCTCGGTTGCTCGTCCACCCATGAAGGGCGCCGCCGAAAACCCGCTGCCGCGGGTGCGATCGTGACCTCCTCGGCGACGGCTCTTCGCGCAGCGGCGGACCGATAGATCAATTACTCTCGAATCTTTCGCCGGCTGCCACTGACATTCGGAGGAACGATGCGGTCGGATCCGGGTCGGCCCCTCGGCATGGGAGACCCCGAGCGGATAGGCGGGCATGCGGTGCGCAGCGTGCTCGGCGAGGGCGGGCAGGGCGTCGTCTACTTCGCCGAAACCCCGGACGGGGCCAGCGTCGCGATCAAGGTCCTGCACGGGCACATCGCCAGAGATCCCGCTGTCCAGCGTCGTTTTCTCCGTGAAGCGGAGATCGCGCGCGAGGTCGCCACCTTCTGTACGGCTCGGGTCCTGGAGGTGGGCGTCGAGGGAGACCGCCCCTATCTGGTGAGCGAATACATTCCCGGCATCTCGCTGCAGGAGTTCCTCCGTACCACGGGGCCCTCCACGGGGAGCAGCCTGGAAAGGCTGGCCGTCACCACGCTGACCGCTCTGGCCGCCATCCACCGGGCGGGGATCGTGCACCGTGACTTCAAACCGGCCAACGTCATCCTCGGGCCGGAAGGCCCGGTAGTGATCGACTTCGGCATAGCCCGGGTGCTTGAACAGACGACCATTCATTCCGGGGTGCTGGGAACGCCCGCCTTCATGGCGCCCGAGCAGTTCAGCTCGGGCATGGCCGATCCGGCCTGCGACATCTTCAGCTGGGCGGTGACCATGGCGTACGCCGCGAGCGGACGCCTCCCTTTCGCGGGGGACACGCCGCCGGTCGTGATGCACGCGATTCTCACCCGAGAACCGGATCTGTCCGGCGTGCCCGAATCCTTGGCCGCCACCCTGGCCGCCTGCCTCGGCAAGGACCCCGCCCGGCGGCCGAGGGCCGACGAGCTCCTGCGCCATTTCACCGGCCTGGAGGTGCTGCCACCACCGGCGAAGCAGGCCCAGCGGGCGAAGCAGCCCGAGCGGGCTGCGCAGACCGAGCCGACCGACCAGGCTGACCAGGCCGGGCGGACCGGGCGGGCCGAGCCGGTCGAGCGGGTTGAGCGGGTTGAGCGGGTTGAGCGGGTTGAGCGGGCCGAGCGGGTTGAGCGGACCAGGCCGGTCAGGCGGACCAAGGCGGCGCCTTTCATCCTGGCGGCGGGTGCACAGGTGATCGTCGGAGTGGCCACCTTGATCGTGGCGCACTCCGACTACAACCGGCCGCCGGTCCACCCCTGGTCGCCGATCCTCTGGATCCCGACCATGCTGTGGGTCGCTCTGGGGGCGGCGCTGCTCGCCGTACGCCTCGCGGCGCGACGGAAGAGGGCCGCCGTGGCCGGACCCGTTTCCGACCGAGCGGAAGGTGAAGAGCGTCAGTGAACGTAATACCGTTGCTCGGGTTTCTGCTCACCCCGATCACATGGGTGATCATCGCGTTTCCCCGGGTCAGGAGGGTCCTGGCACGCCACCGCGTGCTCGTGGCGGTCACGATGCTGCCGATCCAGCCGGGGGCGGCCGTCGCACTGATTCACTCCGCGTCGTTTTCGCTGCGCGAGCTCGACGTCTACTGGGAGGACATTCTCTTCGTCGTGGCCGCCTACCTGAACGGTTTGGTCGCCTTCCTCGTGGTCGTCCACCTCCAGGAGATCGTGGCTCGGATGAGGGCACGGTCCGCGCCGTCCCCGGGTCGGCCGGATGACGAGCCCGCGATCCGCCGTATGAACTCGTCCATCTGAGGTGGACATGTCCCCTTCTTGGCGTTTCCGGATGATGTTAGCATCTGGATTCTTGCAACATTCGGAGGGGGATGGGGATGGCGACGCGGCATCTGTACGTGGTGAGGCACGGCGCCGCGGACCCGTTCGGCGAGCTGACGGACATCGGGCGGCGGCAGTCGGAGCTCCTGGCGGATCGGCTCGCGCGTCTGCCGGTCGACGCGGTGTGGCACTCGCCCCTGCCCCGCGCGGTGCGCGCCGCCGAGATCATCGGTGCGCGCCTGCCCGGTGTTCCGGTACGGGAATCACCCGAGGCGGTGGACCATGTGCCGCATGTTCCCGATGATCCGCCACCGGCCTGGAGGGGGTTCTTCGATGGATACGACCCGGCGGAAGCGGCGGCGGGTGCCCGCCTTGCCGAGGCGCTGATCGAGCGGTTCGCGCACCCGGCCGAGACCGAGACCCATGAGGTGCTGGTCACGCACGCCTACCAGGTGGCCTGGCTGGTGCGACATGCGCTCGACGCGCCCCCGGCGCGGTGGCTGGGGTTGAGCTGCGGGAACGCGGCGCTCACCGCGATCGACTATTACGACGGTTCGAAACCGGCGCTGCTGCTGTACAACGACATGGGTCATCTGCCTGCCGACCTGCGCTGGACCGGATTCGGGCCGGGCGTTCGGCCCTGAAGGCGTTCGGCCCGCGTTCGGCCCACGTTCGCCCTGGCAGGAAGGCGGGCAGGCAGGCAGGCCGGTCGGCGCCGCTCGATCAAGACGATCGGGCCTGACGGAGCGCGGCCTGGGCGGCGGCCAGGCGCTCGGCCTCCTCACGCTCAGACTGATCGCCTGACACCTCGTCCGCCCAGGTGAGCAGTCGGCGCAGGTGCGCGTCCGCGGTGTCCGTGACGATCCCGGGGCTGCCGAGCGCGACCTCTCCGCTGGTCCCGTCGATGGTCACGAGCGTTCCCGCGCCGATGAAGCGCCCGTCGGCGCGGATCCCGGTCGGGCCGACGGCGAGGTCGCCGATCCCGACGACGGCGGGTTTCGCCATCGCCCGTGCCACGACGGCGGCGTGGCTGGCCGCCCCGCCGCGAGCGGTGACGATTCCGGCGGCCGCGGCCAGGCCGGCCATGTCGTGCGGGGACGTCTCGGGACGCACGAGGATGACCGGGCCGTCGACGGCCATCCTGATCGCCGCGTCGGTCGTGGTCGCGATCTTGCCGACGGCCGTCCCGGGGCAGGCTCCGATGCCGCGGGCGAGGATGTCGGCCTGCGCCGATGGCGCGATGCGGGGCGTGCGGGCGTGCCGCAGATGCTGTGGCGAGACCCGGAGCAGCGCCTCCTGTCGCGTGATCAGGCCCTCGTCGGCGAGCTCGGTCGCGACACGGACCGCCGCGCCACCGACGAAGCGGCCGGGCCGCGCCTGCAGCAGCCACAGCTCGCCCGACTGGAAGGTGAATTCGACGTAGCACGCATCGCGGTCGTGCCGCTCGATCCGGGCCAGGGCATCGACCAGCGCCGCCCACACGGCCGGTTCTCGCGCGCCGAGTTCACGCAGGGGACGGGTCGGCGTTCGGCCCGAGACGACGTCGTCGCCCTGGTGTGCGAACAGGACATCGCCGAACGGGACGTTCTCCCCGGTGTTGGGGTCGCGGCTGAAGGCCACTCCGGTGCCGCTGTGCTCGTCGCGGTTTCCGTACACCATCGCCTGGACGATCACGGCCGTGCCCAGGTCGTGCGGGATGCCGTGAAGCTCGCGGTAGGTCCGCGCGCGTGGTGTGTCCCACGAGGAGAAGACGGTCTCGACGGCCAGTTCCAACTGCGCGAGCGCGTCGTCCGGGACCGCGCGTCCGTGGCGCCGCTCGATGACCGCTTCGATCGCCGCGATCTCGCTCGTCAGCCGTGCCGGTCCATCGGCGGTGTCCCGCCGGGCGAGAACGCCGGAGTCGGCGGCGCCGCCCGTGAGCGCGGCGGCGAAGGTCGAGAGGAGCCGCGAACGCGACTCCAGGGCGAACCACGCGTCGCCGGTCTCGGCGGCGAGTGCCGTCGTGGCGTCGGTCGTGAGGCCCAGGTTGAGGATGGTGTCCATCATGCCGGGCATCGACACGCTCGCCCCGGATCGGACCGACACGGCCAGCGGAGTGCGCGTGCCGCCGAACCGGCGTCCCGTCGCGGTCTCCAGGCCGCCCATCGCGGTGGTCAGCTCCGCATGAAGCCCGTCGGGGAGGCGGCCCCGGTGCAGGAACGCCCGGCACGCCTCGGTGGTGACGACGAACCCGGGCGGCACCGGCAGCCCCAGACGGTGGAGCGTCACCAGACCGTGTGCTTTGGCGCCCAGCACCTCGGCGGTCTCGTCCGGCCGCGCGCTCAGCGGGCGAACCCATCTCACCATCGTGAGATTCCGAGGGTGGCGAGCAGATCTTCGTGCAGCTCGGCCCACACAGTGTGGTACGAACCGATGCCGTCGGCGACGTACTCCAGCTCGCCCTTGCGGGCGCGATCGAGGGCATCGGCGAGCCGGGTTCGGTAGCGGGCGAACCGGGGCAGTGCCGCGGCCAGTTCGCCACATATGGGTACGACGCGGTCGTGCAGCTCGGTGAATCGGTCGAGGACCCGGGCGTCGTAGGCGGAATCACCGTGATCGTTGATGGTCGTTACACCGTCGACGGGCCGTAGCTGCCAGGCCGTGCAGAGGTCGAGCAGCTCCGGGTTGAGCACCATGAAGCGCTCGTAGGACGCGGTCACCGCCGGGCGGGCACCGGCCGAGTCCAATTCGTGGCCGATGCGCTCGGCATCGGCGGCCCGGCCGGCCTCCGTGAGGCCCCAACCGCCGAACTCGCCGCCGAGACGCGTGACGTGGCCGTCGAGCGCGAGGTCGATCAGCTCGGACTCGACGTCGGACTCGTCCAGTCCCGTGGCCGCCGAGACGCGGGCGATGCCGGAGTAGCCGGCGCAGCGCAGGGCATGGAGCACCAGAAGTCGGTCGCCGTACTGCGGGGATTCGCTAGGGGACATGTCCTGGCCTTCGGTCAGCGTGTGTCGCGTACGGCGTCGATGGTCGAGACGGCGTGGGCGGCGCCTCGACCATGGGCTCGGGCGATGATCGCGCCATCTCGGACGCGTACGGCGGCTTCGGTCTCGTCGTCTATGTCGGGCAGGCCGGCGGCCGAGGCCACCGCGGCCGCGTTGTCGATGACCAGCCGCAGGTGCCGCCAGGTCCGGGAGGGGAACACCCGCCGCAGGCACGCGACGAGATCGCCGATCCTGAAGCGGATGAGGTTGCCGGTCTCGGCCGGGTCGCTCGTGACGATCACCACTGTGACCTGCTCGCCTGGGCGTGCCGACCGGACGGCCTCCTCGGCGGCGCCCATCCGCCGGGCGCCCAGCACCGTGACCAGACCGTCGACGCCGACGTCCACCGGATCGCCGGTGATCTGGTCGGACAGGCCATGGGGCGGTGTCCAGGGATCGTGGCATGCTGCGGCGGGCCGGACGTAGGGCAGGTACGGCGGCGCCCAGGTGTCGGCGAGGTCCAGGCCGGCCAGGTGCTCGCAGGCGCGGATCTGGTCGAAGGGGTCGCCGAAACCCGGCGCGAGCTCGGCGAGCATGCCAGAACCGCTCAGCAACGTGAGGACGATCTCGGCCAGCCGCACCCGTCGCGGCGCGGCGTCGTCCGGCGTCGCGTCATCCGGCGCGGCTCCGTCCGGCTCGGCGCCCTCCCGCTCGCACGCCTCCAACGCGACCGCGAGCAGCAGCGCCTCCAGCCGCGCGACCTGGGCGAGCACGGCCCGGCCGGGCTCGTCGTCGATCACGTTCACCAGGGAGCGCAGGTGCAGGCGGCCCTCCGTCACGGTGTCCCCGGCCAGCGGCAGCCGCTCCAGCCAGGCACGGGCGAACGCGCCGAGCGCGTCGCGCGGAGACTCCGGCCGCCGAGGCGGTTCGACGGCGTCGGCGCTCTCGACCAGGTCGGTGAGCACCGCCAGATACAGCGCCCGTTTGCTGGGGAAGTTCGAGTACACCGCGCCCCGGGTCAGCTCCGCCCGCTCGGCGATCCGGTCGACCTTCGCCGGGCCGTAGCCGTACTCGACGAACTCCCGCCTGGCCGCCGCCAGCACCGATGCGCGGGTGCGCGCCTGCTGCTGGGCCCGCGTGAGCCGAGCCATCACACCGCTCCCTCCATCGACGTACGGCAATCAGGATACTCTGACAATCCAGATGTTGTCATCATCTGGATTTGAATGGGCGCGCGAAGCCGGTGATCGCGGTGTTCGGCGCGTACGGGCACACGGCCGGGTTCGTGACGGCGGAGCTGCTGGAGCGTGGGTGGACCCCGGTGCTGTCCGGCCGGGACGCGACAAAGTCGGCGGCGGCGGCCCACCCCGGCGTGGAGTGGCGGCTCGCCTCGGCCGACGACCCTGCCTCGCTCGACCGCGTGATCGCCGGCGCGGACGCGGTGATCAACCGCCGTTCGGCGACACCGCGCCGCCGCTGATCGAGGCCGCGCTGCGCGCCGGGATCCGTCGTCACCGCCGGGGAGATCTTCGATGCGGAGGACTTTTACGATCCCTGCCGCTGGACGGACTACGCCTCCCCGGCGCAGGGTGAGACGCCCGTCGTGCCGTCACGCGGTCATGCCGACGGCCGCAACGACATCACCGCCCACGGCGCGAGTTCGACGTCGAGGTCCAGCACCCCGGTGTCGGCCACGGTGAGCGTGAACCTGCGGAGCGAGTCGGCGACCTTGCTCAGATGCTCGCTCTCGGCCCGCGACGGGTTGAGCGGAGACCCGAGCCGATACCAGGCCTCGGCGGCGTTCCCGTGCTCCCAGTCCATGATCTCGACGAGGAACGTGGTGCCCGGCTCCAGTCCGCCGATCGAGTGGCGGATCCGCCGGCTCGGTCCCATCTCGGCCAACACGCGTGCCGCGGCGTACGAACTCGCCGAGCCGACTCCCCTCAGGGCCATGTCCTCCGGGTAGTTGAAGAACACGGCTGACACGGCCGACGTCCGGCTGTCACGGGTCACGACCCCGTCGGACGTCGCGCGGAGCAGCCGGTCGCCGAGCCGTTCCAGCATCGCGAACGCGTGGAACGTGGGCTTGTGGACGCCGTTCTCGTTCACGAGGCCGAACCCGCCGTGGAACGGCCCGATCCCGGCGCCTCCCTCCTCGAACACGTCCGTGAAGGTCCAGTAGGAGATCGAGTCGGCGAGGGCGGCGCACTTCAGATACGACCGTGTGATGAAGGTCGCGGCGAACAGCGTGTCGTGGATGAAGTCGCGGGACGACGGCGACGACGACCACTCGGTGATGTGGATCTCCGCATCGGGATACGCGCTGTTCCTCACGAGCTCGCGCAGGAGGGTCAGGTCGTCGAAGGTGGCATCGGCGTACCGGGTGATCTGCACGCCCTCGCCGTTGGCGTCGAACGCGAAGTCGGTGGGGTAGAGGTGGGTCGAGATGAAGTCGATCGGGAGTTTGCGCTCCGCGCACCAGGTGATGAAGTCCTCGATCCACACCGGGCGCCAGTCGAGCGCGTCCACGTCGACGGCGGCGGCCGTCTCATGGGTCGCGGAGCGGTCCTCGACCTCACCCCGGTAGCGGTCGTCGGGCACGAAGACGCTCGTCGCGGGCCCGCCGACCTTCAACGCGGGATCGATCTTTTTGATCGCCCGCACGGTCTGCTCGTAAAGCTCGAAGTATTCGGTTTTCGTCCCGGTCCAGAAGTGGGGAACCAGGTTCGGCTCGTTCCACACCTCGAATCGCCACTCCCGCACCTCGGCGAGGCCGTACCGGTCGATCCAGTGCTCGACCGACCTCGTGACCAGCTCGACCCAGCGCGCCATGTCCCTGGGCGGGCTGCAGTGGGCGCCCCACCAGAACAGCGTCTCGGTCACCGTCGCCAGCTCGCGCGGCATGAAGCCCAGCTCGACGAAGGGACGGACGCCGCGGTCGACGATGAAATCGAACACCTTGTCCACATAGCTGAACGTGTAAACGGGCGAGGCAAGGCGCGTGTTCTGGCCGAAACCCCCGCCATAGCTCTCCCGATACACGAACATGTCGTCGTGAAAGAGGCCGTGAAAGCGGACGTACTGGAATCCGAAAGCGGCGACGACCTCGGCGAACTGCTGCTGCCAGTCCGCGCGCAGGGCTTCGTTCGCCCGCCCGGCGCCGACACACCTGCTCCAAACATGCGGGAACGCACTGTCGCCGCATGGCTCACCGTCGATACTGATTTGGGATTCGAATACGTTTTCGCTCACGATGGTCTCACTTCTCTTCTCAGAATCGTTTGCGGATCGGGAGGCGGTCGGACGCTCCCTAGCCCTTGACGGCGCCCAGCGACAGGCCGGACCGCCAGTACCGTTGCAGGCCGAGGAACGCGACGACCATCGGGATGATCGTCAGCAGCGATGACGTGATCACGAGATTCTGGATGAGGGCGCCGTTCCCGGCCGTCGAGCCCAGCTTGTTCCACTGACTGATTCCGACGGTCAGCGGATACCAGGCGGGATCCTTGAGCATGATCAACGGCAGGAAGTAGTTGTTCCAGATCGACACGAACGAGAAGAGCAGGACCGTCACGCCTGCGGGCGCGAGCAGCGGGAGCGCGATCTGCAGAAAGGTCCGGAACTCCCCGGCGCCGTCGATCTTCGCGGCCTCGAGCAGGCCGGTCGGTACGGCCTCGGCCGTGAACACCCACATCAGATACAGCCCGAACGGGTTGATGAACGACGGGAGGAGAATCGCCCACGGGGTGTTGGTCATGCCGAGCTGCGCGAACAGCAGGAACTGTGGGATCGCCAGGGCGATGCCGGGGACCGAGATGGATCCGAGCACGACGAAGAGGAACACCCGTTTGCCGGTGAAGTCGAGCTTCGCCAGGGCGTATCCGCCGAGGGCGGCCAGGAAGGTCGACACGGTCGCGCCCACGACGACGTAGAGAACGGTGTTGAGAAGCCACCGGGAGAAGATCCCGTCCTGGTAGCCGAACACCTCCACGATGTTGTCCCACAGGGCGAACTCGCGACCGGGCGCGAGCCCGAACGACGACACGAAGTCGGCCTGCGACTTGGTCGCGTTGATGACCAGCCACACGAGCGGCAGCAGGCAGTACAGCGTGAACAGAGCCGTCATCACGGTGAGAGTCGTGCTCTTCCTGGGATTTCCCACCGTGTAGAGCCGGCGGGCGCGACCGGAATGACGGGTCGGCGTGCCGGAGGCCTTCCCGGCTTCGGCTCGCCGGCTACTGATCGGATGCATTCCTCAACCCTCTGATCTGGACGGCGTAGGCGACCGCGATCGTGATCGCCGCCATGACGAGCGCGAGCGCTGCCGCATAGCCCTGCTGGGACCCGGTGAACGCCAGGTGGTACGCGTACAGGTTGGGTGTGTAGAAGGTGGTGACGCCGCTGCCCGCGACCATCGAGGGCAGGATCTGCGGCTCGTTGAACATCTGGAACGTGCCGATGATCGAGAAGATGGTCGTGACGACCAGGGATCCGCGAAGTGCCGGCACCTTGATCGCGCGGACGACCTGGAACTCGTTCGCCCCGTCGATCGCGGCCGCCTCGTACAGCTCACGCGGGACGGCCTTGAGCGCGGCGTAGAAGATGAGCATGTTGAAGCCGGTGAACGCCCACGTCACCATCAGGCCGATGGAAATGAGCGTGGTCCCGGGGGCGAAGGGGTCGAGGTCCGTACCCAGGGCGTCGTTGAGGCTGCCGAACAGGCCGTACTTGACGCCGAGCAGGAATCCCCACATGAGGGTCGACACGATCGCCGGCACCGCGTAGGGGAGGAAGATCGTCATTCGCATGAACTTGGCGCCGTGCACGCGCATGCCGTCCAGGGCCAGTGCCAGCGCCATGGCGAAGATCAGCATGATCGGCACCTGGATGAGCGTGAACCGGAAGACGCGTCCCACCCCGTCCCAGAACTGCGGATCCCGGAACAGCTTGCCGTAGTTGGCGAATCCGACGAACGTGTCGCCCCCGATGAGCTTCTGCTGGAAGAGGCTGAGGTAGGCGGCGTACAGGATGGGCACGATGAACACGAGCGCGAACAGCGTCCCGAAGGGCGCGATGAACGCCAGTGCGATCCGGGTCCTCCGGTGCTTGCGGGTCGCCGTCTGAGGCCGCTTCGCATCCGGCGACGCCGTGGCCGGAGGGTCGGCGTCGAACCGACGTGCCAGGTCCATGTCCGTGTTCCTTCCGATCCGTCGCGGTGCCCGGCTCGCCTCTTCACCGGCCGCGGTACGGCGCCGGCCGCCACCGCACTCCGCCCGGACACTCCTTGGGAGAGTCGGTCCAGTGATCGTGGGCCGGTGTGGCGGGGAGCGGAGCGGGAGGGAGTGAGGACCGCATGCCGGGCCCCGCCCGGTGGGGCCTGGCGGCGGACCGGAGCTTCCTCCCGGCGCAGCGACCGGAGCCGCCGATCGGGAACCGACGTTTCCTCGGGGGTGTCATTACTCGGCCGATGCGCTAGTCCACCTCGAAGCCCTGCTCGTTGCCGTACTGGATGCAGCGCTGCCTCCACTGTTCGAGGATCTCGGCGAGCGAGCCCTTGCCCGTGGTGTAGAACGGCGAGGCGATGTCGCCGTAGATCGAGCGGGCCCACTCGAAGAACGGCGGGTACTGCCAGCCGCTCCCGACGATCTCCGAGGCCTCGGCGAGCACGGCGCCGACCTTCTGGTCGCCGAAATACTCGTTGGCCTTGCTCTGGAACGCCTCGCTCTCCAACACCGACATGTTCGGCACGAAGGCACCCGCTGCCACCCGGGACGCGAGACCGCCGCCGTGCGTGAAGTGCTCGAGGAACTTGAAGGCCGCCTCCTTGTGCTCGGCCGCCGCGGGGATGCCGAAGGAGCTGCCGCCGTTCGCCGCTCCGACCTTCTCTCCCTGCTGCCACTGCGGCATCAGCGCGACCCTGAAGTCACCGGCGGCCTGCGGCGCACGCTCGGGCAGCGTCGAGGTCAGCCAGCCGCCCATGGTCTGGGTGGCGAGGGTTCCGTCGTTGAGCGCTCGGTTCCAGTCGTCGGACCACCCTGTGATCTTGGTGTTGACCAGGTCCTCGTCGAGCATCTTCTGCCAGAAGGACACGGCCTTGGTGGTTCCGGCGTCGGTGAAGTCGATGTGCACCTTGTTGCCGTCCACCTTGAACGGACGACCGCCTGCCTGCCAGATGAGCGAGAGCAGGAAGAAGAGGTCTCCCGTGTCCTGCGCGATGTAGTGGTCGTCGCCGAGAGCGCGCACCTTCTTGGCGGCCTCGTAGTACTCGTCCCACGTGGCGGGGGGCTTGTTCATGCCGGCCTTCTTGAGCGTGGCCGCGTTGTAGAACATCGCCGAGGGTCCGTAATCGGACGGTAGCGCGTAGACCTTGCCGTTGACCGTGACGTCGTTCCATGCGGCCTCGACGTAGTCCTGCTTGAAGTTCTCGACGCCGAACTCTCCGAGATCGGCGAGTTTGCCGGGAATGGCGAAGTAGGGCACCGCGAAGTACTCGAACATCACCAGGTCGGGTACGCCGGAACCGGCCTGGATGGCGTTGTCGAGCGCCTGGTACTCGTCCTGCGACGAGCCCGCGTTGACGACCTCGACCTTGATGTTCGGGTTCGCGGCCTCGAAGCCGGGGACGGCCTGTGCGACGGTGCCGTCCCAGCTCCAGACCGTGATCTTCACCTGTTCTTCACCGCCGCCGCCGGCCGCATCGCCATCGCTCGAGCCGCCCCCGCCGCCGGAGCATGCGGCCAGCGCCAGCATCGGCACGAGTACCGCGGAAAGGAGCCTTACTTTCCGGGAGAGCCCCATGAGCCTCTCCTCTCGTCCTTGGCTACGAAACTATTTCGCAACTTATTCGGTGTTGCCAGGACAGTAGGTGCCGCTTCTGTCCTGTGTCAACGGGTAGGAAAGACAGAAATCACCGACAACAACGGGATAGCGGCGAAGGGAAAGGTAGCGTGGTAGGTTCGAAATAATTTCGTAGCCCCGAGAGGAGCCCTCATGCGACGGCGAGGTCGTTCCGAGCGAGCCACCCTGGCGGATGTCGCCCGACTGGCCGGTGTCTCGCCGACGACCGCATCGAAGGTCCTCAACGGGCGTAGCGACGTGGGGACGAAAACGCGTGAGCGTGTCCTCGAAGTCATGGCCGAGATCGGCTACAGGCCGACGACGGCGCGTCACGAGCAGACACGGGACCGTTCCCTCGTCACCGTGCTCGACATCGTGGAGTCGCGTTACGCCGGGACCGTGCTTCAGGGGATACTCGTGGCCGCGACCTCCGCGCAGGCCGAGCTCCTCCTCCGTCTGCCGCCCGACGAGCCGATCAGCACGAGCCGTACGGCGGCCCGCGCCTGGATGGCGGAGCAGAAGGAGTCCGGCGTCGTCGGCATCATCGCGCTCGCCGTCGCCGTACCCGACTCGGTGCTCCTCGCCGCGGAGGATCTCGAGGTGGCCGTCGTGACGATCGACCCGATCGATACGACCGAATCACGCGTCGTCAGCATCGGCTCCACCAACTGGGCAGGCGGTCGCTCGGCGACCGAGCACGTCATCGGCCTCGGCCACCGCAGGATCGCCTGGATCGGCGGCCCGCTGGGCTCCGCCCCATCGGTGGAACGCTTCCACGGGTACCAGGCCGCCCTCGACTCGGCCGGCATCACGCCGGACCGCGCGCTGATCCGCCACGAGGCGTTCTCCGTCGAGGCGGGGCTCCGGCACGGCCGCGACGTCCTCTCACTCGGTGAGCGGCCGACCGCGATCGTCGCGGGCAATGACGAGATCGCCGTCGGGGTCCTCGCCGCGGCCAAGGAGCTTCAGATCGCCGTCCCGGATGAGCTGTCGGTCACCGGGTTCGACGACACGCCGCAGACCCAGTGGACCGCGCCCCGGCTCACGTCCGTACGGCAGCCTCTCGTCGGCATGGGCCGGATGGCCGTCGAGACCGTCCTCGGCATGGCGGAGGGCGTCCAGCCCGCCTCCCGGCACCTCCAACTGGCGACGACCCTCAGCGTCCGCGACTCGACCGGCCCCGCCCCGTCGTCCTGATCCGCCCAGGCCCGGATCCCGGGTATCAGGTCGCAGGTCTCAGATCTCAGGTCGCAGGTCTCAGGTCGCAGGTCTCAGGTCGCAGGTCTCAGGTCGCAGGTCTCGGATCTCAGGTCCGGATCTCAGATCTCAGGTCCGGATCTCAGATCTCGGGTCTCGGATCGAGCGGCTGGAATCGCGCTGGTGGAGCCGGGTGTCCTCGGCTGCCCCTCGCCGATTTTCCCATTACTCCTCATAACATCCTTCTCTTGGGCAAATACATAGAGTACCTAGGCATATACGAAGAGTTGTGATGACATAGTGCCGATCCGTCTAGCCCTACGCGAGGTGCGCTAGGCGGCCCCTGGCCGGGACAGCAAGCCGACCGGTGAGAAGCCGAGTCGTGGTGGACCTGAGCAGGAAGGGCGAGATGAGCGCGGACGACTCGTTGGCAGAGCGGGCATGGCCGGAGCACGCGGTGGCGGTGGTAGGCGTCGGATGCCGCCTGCCCGGTGGGATCGTGAACCTGGACGGGCTGTGGCAGGCGTTGCGGCAGGGCGCCGATCTGGTCGGTGAGATCCCGCCGAGCAGGTTCGAGGCCGATCGGTTCGTCGACGACACCATGCCGAGGCCGGACAGGAGTTACACCCGGGCCGGAGGCTTCCTCGACGAGGACATCACCGCCTTCGACGCCGCCTACTTCGGCATCTCCCCCAAAGAGGCCGCCGCGATGGACCCGCAGCAGCGGCTGCTCCTGGAGATCGCGGTCGAGGCCCTGGACGACGCGGGCATCGATCCGGCGGCGCTGGCAGGCACGGACACCGGAGTGTTCATCGGCATCTCGGATCCCGCCTACGGCACCATGCAGGCGTTGGAGCCGGGCGGCATGGGCCCGTACTCGATGTCCGGGGGGACCCTGTCCATCGCGGCCAACCGGCTGTCGCACTTCTTCGACCTGCGCGGGCCGAGCATGAGCATCGACACGGCGTGCTCATCGTCGTTGACGGCCGTGGAGCGGGCCTGGCGGTCTCTCGCGGAGGGATCCAGCCGGATGGCGCTGGCCGGCGGGGTCAACCTGCTGCTCAGCCCATACCCCTTCGTCGGTTTCAGTCAGGCGTCGATGTTGTCGCCGTCCGGCCGGTGCCGGGCGTTCTCCGCTGACGCCGACGGGTTCGTACGCGCCGAGGGCGGCGGTGTGGTGGTGCTCAAGCGCCTGGCCGACGCGGTCGCCGCCGGGGACCGCGTCCACGGCGTCATCGTCGGCGCCGCCGCCAACAACGACGGCCGCACCATGGGGCTGGCGTTGCCGAACGCCGAGGCGCAGGAAGCGCTGTTACGGCAGGTGTACGCCACGGCGGGCATCGGCCCCGACGAGATCGTGTACGTGGAGGCGCACGGCACCGGCACCCAGGCCGGTGATCCGGCCGAATGCCAGGCGCTGGGACGGGCGCTGGGCAGCCGGCGCACGCGCGGAGTCCTGCCCATCGGCTCGGTGAAGTCCAACCTGGGGCACCTGGAGCCGGCCTCCGGCATGCCGGGGCTGTTCAAGGCCCTGCTGGTGCTCCGGCATCGGGTGATCCCGCCCTCGTTGCACGCCGCGACGCTCAATCCCCGTATCGACTTCGGCGCCCTGGGGCTGACCGTCACCGTCGAGCCGCGACCGCTGGACGAGGCAGACGAGCGTCCCGTGGTGGGAGTCAACTCCTTCGGATTCGGGGGCGCCAACGCGCATGTGGTGCTGGCCGCACCGCCCGCCCCGACGATGGCCGGGGACGAATCGGCGGCACCCCCCGCGGGGGCGCTGCCCGTCGTCGTGTCCGCGCGCAGCCGGTCCGCGCTGCGGGAAGCCGTGGAACGGACCGCAGCGCACCTGACGTCACTCGACGAACGGGATTTCTACCACGTGGCCTACACCGCGACTCGGCGGCGCGGCGGCCACCGGCATCGCGCCGTGGTGCTGGCCGATACCGCCGCCGCGGCGGCACGGGCGCTGACGACCCTGGCGGACACCCCGGAGTCGGCCGCCCGCGAGTCCGATGCGGGCAGACCATCCGATGTGGACAGACCGGGGGCCGGGGACGCGGTGGTCGCCGAGTCGGAGACGGTGGAGCACGGGCGGGTGGCGTTCGTGTTCTCCGGCAACGGTTCGCAGTGGGCCGGGATGGGCGCGGATCTGCTGTCCGACGAGACCTTCCGCTCGGCCGTGGCAGCGGTCGACGCCGAACTGACCGATCGGCTCGGCTGGTCGGTGCTCGAGGAACTGTCCCTGCCGGCCGACCAGGCGCGGCTGTCGGCGACCGAGGTGGCGCAGCCGTTGCTGTTCGCCGTCCAGGTCGGCCTGGTGGAGATGCTCAGGGCGGCGGGCGTACGGCCGGGAGCGGTGCTCGGCCACAGCGTGGGCGAGGTCGCCGCCGCCTACGCCGCCGGCGCCCTGTCACTGGCCCAGGCGGCACAGGTGATCGCCGAGCGCGGCATGGCGCAGTCGGTCACCCGGGGGTGGGGCCGGATGGCCGCGCTCGGGCTGTCCGAGGTCGCGGCCAGACAGATCCTGGCCGGCCACCCGCGACTGGAGATCGCGGCGGTCAACTCCGACCGCGACGTCACGATCGCCGGACCGGACGGATCGCTGAAGTCACTGGGCGAGGACCTCTCCTCGCGCGACGTCTTCTTCCGAGAGCTGGACCTCGACTACGCCTTCCACAGCGCCGCCATGGATCCGGTGCGGCAGCGCCTGGCCGAGGGACTCGCCGGGCTGCGGCCAGGCCCGGCGCGCATCCCCATGGCGTCAACGGTGACGGGCGACCTCGTCCGGGGGCCGGAGCTGGACGCGGCGCACTGGTGGCGGAACCTCAGAGAACCGGTGCGGTTCGCCGCGGCGGTCGAGCGGGTGCTCGGCGACGGCTTCGACGTGCTGCTGGAGATCGGCCCGCACCCGGTGCTGCGCTCGTACCTGCGCCGCGTGAGCGGCACCGCGCGGGTGCGCGCGGCCGTCGTGGCCACCTTGCGCCGGGACGAGCCGGGCCTGATGCGCGTCCGCTCCGCTGTCGCCGAACTCGTCGCGGCCGGTGCACGGCTCGACTGGGATCGCTACTTCCCCCGCCCCGGCGCGGTGCGATCGCTGCCGGCCTACCCCTGGCAGCGCGAACGGCACTGGATCGGAGGCCCGCACACCTGGGTGCCCACCCACATGGACACGACGATCCGGCATCCGCTGCTGGGACGGCGGATGCCGGTGCTGGACCCCACCTGGCAGGGGGAGATCGACCGGGTACGGGTGCCGTGGGTGGCCGACCACCGGGCCGGCGGCGCCGCGATCATGCCGGCCACCGGATACGTGGAGATGGCCATCGCCGCCGCCCGGCTGGCCATGCCGGACGCCGCCGAGGCGGTGGAGGTGGACAGGGTCGACATCAGCCGGGCCATGGTGGTGCCGTCACAGGCCGCAGCCGACCCGGTGTACGTGCAGACGTCGCTCCACGCCGAGACCGGGGTGGTCACCGTGGCCAGTGCCGAGCGGCAGGCCGAGCAGCCCCGCGAGCACTTCCGGGCCAGGGTACGGCCGCTGCTGCGCCGGATCCCGCCGCCGCTGGACGTGACCGCGCTACGCGCGCGCATCGGCACCCGCGTGGACGTGCCCGGCTACTACGCGCGGGCCGCGGAAGGACACATGGTGTGGGGGCCGGAGTTCCAGGTCCTGACCGAGTTGTGGATGGGCGAGCGGGAGGTGCTGGGCGCCTACTCGTGTCCCGAGCAGGGGCAGGGGCGCTACCAGATGCATCCGGTCGTGCTGGACAGCGCGCTGCAGGCCGGCGTGCTGTGGCTGGTGGAGTCGCTGCACTCGGGCCGCGGCTACATGCCCGCCGCGATCGGCTCCGTCCGCCTGTGGGGCACGCCCGCCGCACAGGGGCTCGTGCACGTACGGGAACGTTCCAGCAGCGCCGAGGAGGTCTGCTGGGACATCGTGGTCGCCGATGCCGACGGTCGGATCACCGCCGAGGTGGAGGGCTGCCGGCTACGCCGGATGCCCGGGGTCCACATCACCCCGGTCACCCGTTATGAGATGGCCTTACGTGCCGCGCCCCGAGCCGGCTCGCCCGGCACGTACGGCACGCCCGCCGAGCCGTGGCCGGCTCCCGGCCCCGGTCCGATCCTGTCCGGCGCGGCCGAGCAGATCGACCGGCTGCGCTCGGCGTGGCACGAGCTGGACTACCCGCGGTACGCGGCACGGCTCGAAGAGGTCTTCGCCCGCACGCTGGCCGGGGCGCTCGGCGAGTCGACCGCCGGACGGTCGATCGGCGTCGAGGAACTGATCGAGGCGTGCCCGATGGCGCACCACCGGCGCATGCTCCACGCCGCCCTGCCGCTGCTGGAGCGGTACGGACTGCTGGAGCGGCCGGTCGAGGGCGGCCTTCGCCTGAAGCCGACGGGTGCGGCGGACCCGGGTGAGCCGCACCATGTCCACTGGGACCTTCACCGTGATCTTCTCTCCGGGGGAGCCGCCTTCGCCGCCCAGAGCGCCCTGTCCGTCCTGGTCGGCCGGTGTCTGCCCGAACTGCTCGCGGGCAGACGTGCCGAATCCGACGTCCTGGGCTGCGGCGGCGGTCATGAGCTGATGGAGCAGTTTCACGACGTCGGGCCGGTCAACCTGTTCACCAATCGGATCGCGCGGGCGCTCGTCGAGCAGATCGTCCGGCGGTGGCCGGCCGACCGGCCGCTGCGTGTCCTGGAGGTGGGCGCGGGGACCGGCGGCACCACCGCCATGCTGCTGCCCGTCCTGCCCGCGGACCGCACCCGCTATCTGGTCACCGACCTCGCCGAGGCCACGTCGACCCGGCTGCGGCAGCGTTTCGCGGATGTCGACTTCATCGACCATTCCGTCCTCGACCTGGACGCCGACCCGGCCGAGCAGGGGCTGACCGCGGGCGCATTCGATCTCGTGGTCGCGGCCAACACCCTGCACCTGGCCCGTGACCTGTCCGCCGCGCTGCGTCATCTGGCCACCCTCCTGGCTCCCGGCGGCCAGTTGCTCATCGCAGAACCGCACCGGGTGGGCACCCTGCTGCCGTTCCTCGGGATGCGGGAGGAGTTCTGGGACTTCACCGACGGGCACCTGCGCCCGCGCTCGCCGCTGCTGTCCCGGGAAAGCTGGCGGGAGGTGCTGGCGGAGGCCGGCTTCACCGAGGTCGTCCAGACCGGAGACGACGACGAACGCGCGGCCGGCGACTTCTCGGTGATGCTGGCCGCCGCCGGGGCTTCGGCCGCCGCAGAGAGGGTTCCGGCCACGGTCGAGGGGGATTCGGCCACCGCGCATCCCGTGCCGGACGCCGTCGGCACGTGGATCCTCGCCGGTGAGGACGGCACCGACGAGCTGACCGCCGAGTTGCGCGCGCTGCTGCGAACCCGTGGCGGCGACGTGCTCGACACACCGCTCAGCGACGATCCCGACCACTGGATCGCGCACTTCCCGCCCACCGCCCAGACGATCACCATCGCGGTCATCCTGGGCGGAGCGGACGACACGGATTCGAAGGCGACCGTCGAGCAGATCACCCGGCGGGCCGCGGCGCTGCGGGCCATCGCGCTGGCCTGCGAGCAACTGCCCGAGCCCGTCGCGACCACGCTGTGGCTGGTGGCCCGCCCCTGCGCCGCGCTGCCGGAACCCCACCTCACCGACGTGCGGCTCCACCCCGAGGACGCGGCGACCTGGGGGACGACACGCTCGCTGAGCAACGAGCAGCCGCGGCCGGCGATACGCCGGATCTGCCTGCACCCCACCGGCGACGCCGTACGGGACGCCGGCCGCCTGGCGGCGGAACTGCTCGCCCCGGGTGAGGAGGACGAGGTCCTGCTCACCCGCCGAGGACGTTTCGTGCCGCGGCTGCTGGAGTCGGACGAGCACGCACGCAGCGTGCCCGTCGGCTCGGGCGGCGCCTACCGGCTCAAGGTGTGCGATCCCGGGCTGTCGTACACGCTGGCCTGGGAGGAGATCCCGATGCCGCGGCCCGAGCCCGGCGAGGTCGTGGTCGAGGTACGGGCGATCGGGCTGAACTACCGCGACGTGATGTGCGCGGTCGACCTGCTGCCCACCGAGGCCGTCGAAGCGGTCTTCGGCGGGCATGAGCTGGGCCTGGAATGCGCCGGGATCGTCACCGCCGTCGGTGCCGACGTCACCGGGTTGCGGCCCGGTGACCGGGTCATGGCCGTGGGGCCCGTCGGATTCGCCAGCCATGCGAGGGTCAAGGCGTGGGCGGCCGTCTCCCTCCCCGAGGGGATGACCTTCACCGAAGCGGCCACCATGCCGATGGCGTTCTCCACCGTGCACCATTCGCTGGGGCACTGCGCACGTGTCAGGGCGGGCGAGACGATCCTGGTCCACGGCGGCGCCGGTGGGGTCGGCCTGGCCGCGCTGCAGTACGCCCGGGAACACGGGGCCCGCGTGATCGCGACCGCGGGCACAGCCGCCAAACGCGACCTGCTGCTCGCGATGGGAGCCGACCACGTCCTGGACTCGCGCAGCCTGCATTTCGCCGAGCAGGTCAGGGAACTGACCGGGGGCCAGGGCGTGGACATCGTGCTCAACTCGCTGGCCGGTGAGGCCATCAACCGGGGCGTGGAATGCCTGCGGCACGGCGGCCGGTTCATCGAGCTCGGCAAACGGGACATCTACCAGAACAGATCCCTGCTGCTGCGCCCGTTCTCCGACAACATCGCGTTCTACGGAGTGGACGTGGGCACTCTCATGTGGAAGGCGCCCGAGCTGGCGGCGGAGAGCACGTCGCAGATCGCGGCCGTCTGCCACGCCCGGCGATACCGGCCGCTGCCGCACACGGTGTATCCGGCGGCCCGCGTCGCCGACGCCTTCGCCATGATGCGACATTCCCGTCATATCGGAAAAATCGTGGTGTCCTTCGATCCGTGCGACGAACCGGTCACCGTCCGGCCCCGGCAGGTGACGCCGCGCCTGGACCCCGAGGGGACCTATCTGGTCACGGGCGGCCTGGGCGGGTTCGGGGCGGCGACGGCTCGCCGCCTCGCCCGGCGGGGCGCCCGCCACCTGGCCCTGGTCGGCCGCCGGGGCACCGAGGCGCCCGAGGCTCCCGCTCTGCTGGAGGAACTGGAGAGATCGGGGGTGCAGGTCCGCGCGTACGCGGCCGACGTGGCCGACCGCGACGCCATGCGGCGGATCCTGGACGATCTGGACGCGGCCGGACACCCGCTACGCGGCGTCGTACACGCGGCCATGCACCTCGACGACGGCCCGCTCACCGACCTCGACGACGACCGGATCCGAGCCGTCCTGCACCCCAAGGTCGCCGGCGCGATGGTGCTCGACGAACTGACCCGGGATCGCCCCCTCGACCTGTTCGTCATGTACTCCTCACTCACCCCCATAGGCAACATCGGACAGACGTCGTACGTCGCCGCGAACCTGTTCCTGGAGGCGCTGGCCCGGCAGCGGAGCAGACAGGGCCTGCCCGGACTGACGGCCTGCCTGGGCGCGCTCGCGGAAACCGGGGTGCTGACCCGGGGCAGGCAGGGAGAGGTGCTGGCCAAGGCCGGGATCCCGCCGATGACTCCCGCACAGGCGCTGGACGCCGTGGAGGCCATGCTCGGCGAGCACGCCGACGTCGCCATGGTGGGCCGCTGCGACTGGGGCCGACTGCGGCAGGTCCTGCCCGGCCTGCAGCGTCCGTGGCTGTCCCCGGTGCTGCCGCCCGGCATCGAGCAGGAGTCAGACCCGCTGTCGCTGCTGACGGAGATGAGCCACGAGCAGGCGTACGCGCACCTCACCGAGCAGATCACCCGGTTGCTGTCCACCGTCCTGCTCATCCCGGCCGACCAGATCGCCGACGACCGGCGGCTGGACGAGTACGGACTGGACTCGCTGATGGCCACAGAACTGCTGACCTCCATCCGCGGCCGGTTCGGCGTCGACATCCCGCCGATGGAGCTGATGCGCGGCGGCGGCACCGTCACCGACATCACCAACAGCATCCTCGTCCGCCTCGGCCTGCGCGGCGAACGGCAGCCGGCCGAGGCGAGTCGCCGTACCGGAGAGCCGGCCTGAGCCTGACCAGGCCCGGCGCAGAAGACCGCGCAGAGACCGGCGCAGAAGGCCGTGCAGAGACGGGCACAGAAGAGCGCGCAGAGACCGGCACAGAAGAGAGGCCAGCATTGACCCAGCCGCACACCCGGATCGCCGGGGTGGCCGCCCACCTGCCGAAGACCACGCTGAGCACGGCCGAGCTGGAAGATCGGCTCGCCGACCGCAACCCCACCCTGGACCTGCCCCGAGGGTTGATCCACGAGCACAGCGGGGTGCGGCGGCGGCACATCGCCCTCCCACACGAGAAACCGTCCGACCTGGCGGCGTACGCCGCCCGCCGGGTCCTGGAGGACAACGACCTGCAGGCCGCCGACCTCGATCTGCTCATCTACGCGGGGGTGTCGTCCGACACCGTGGAGCCGGCCACCGGACACATCGTCGCCGCCAAGATCGGGGCCTGCTGCCCGGTCTTCGACGTACGCAACGCCTGCAACAGCGTGCTGAACGCCATCGAGGTGGCCGACGCGCTGATCTCCGGCGGCCGTCATCGGCGGGTCCTCATCTGCTGTGGAGAACTGCCCACCGCGGGCACGCCGTGGACCGTGGCCGACGTCGAGGAGTACATCACCGTCGCCGCCTCCTACACCGTCTCCGACGCCGGCGCCGCGCTGCTGCTGGAGGCGGGCACCGAACCGGGGGTGCTCGCCCACCGGTTCTCCGCTTACTCCGCCGGATGGCAGGCGGCGGTCTCCGCCGTGGACAACCTCACCACCGATCCGTGGTCGGGCCGGCCCACCGCCGGGCCGCTCATCGTCGACTCCGTCGAGTTGGTGCGCGGCATCGAGAACATCGACAACGCCGTTTTCCACAAACCCCTCGCCGATCTCGGGCTGACCTGGGACGACTTCGCGGCCATCTGCGTGCACCAGGCATCGCTGGCGGCGCTGTGGTGGTTCTGCGACCACGTGCGCATTCCGCAGGGGAAGGTCGTCGTCACCATCGCCCAGCACGGAAACCTCGTCGCGGCGACGCTGCCCGTGCAACTGGCGCGGGTGGTCGGCTCGGGACGGGTACGGCGCGGCGACCTGGTCGCCCTGGTCGGCCTGGCGAGCGGGGCCAGTGCCGGAATCGTCGTCGTGCGGTGGTGATCCGATGACCACGCAGGCGACGCCTCCGAGCGACTCCGGCTCGGCCGAGCCGGTGAGCGAGCTGATCGTCCGTGCCGAGCGCTGGTTTCGCGAGCAGCCCGACGTGATCGCCTGCCAGATCGGTGGCCGCACCCCGATGGCCACCACCTACGGGCAGTTGTCGCGATCGGTGGACCGTACCGTCGCGACTCTCGCCGATGCCGGGATCCGCCCGGGCATGCGTACCGGCCTGCTGGTGCCACCGGGTCCGGAACTGGGCGCGCTGGTCGTCGCCCTGGCACGGCTCCGCGCGGTGCCGGTGCTGGTCGATCCCGGACTGCCGCTCAACGCGATCAAGCGCTGTCTGCGCCAGGCGGCGCCCGAGGCGTTCATCGGGATCCCCGCCGCGCAGGTGGCCAGGAGGCTGCTGGGCTGGACCCCTGACCTCAGAGTGTCCGTCACGGTCCCCTCGCGGCGACCCCGCGGCTCGGCCTGGCCGCACCTCGGGCGCGGCCTTCGGCCCGGCGATCCGGGACGACGGACCTCCGCCGGCCCCGACGATCTGGCGCTGATCGCCTACACCTCCGGGTCCACCGGCCCGCCCAAGGGCGTACCACTGCGTCATCGGCACCTGGCCGCGCAGCTCGACCTGCTGGGCCCGCTCGGCACGGTGGCGCCGGGAACGCCGGTGCTGTCGACGTTCGCGCCGTTCGCCTTGGGCGCGGCGGCGTTCGGGGCGACCGTGGTGATCCCGGACATGGATCCGCGGCATCCGGTGCGCGCCGACCCGGCCGCCCTGGTCGCCGACATCCGGCGATATCGCGTGGCCGGGATGTTCGCCCCTCCCGCGCTGCTCGACCGGCTCGCGCGGCACTGCGCCGCCCATGGCCTGGTGCTGGACACGCTCGGCGACGTGGTGTCCGCCGGGGCGCCGCTGCCGATGCCGGTGATGGACCGCCTGCGCGGCTGCCTGCGCGACGACGCGCGGGTGCTGTCGGTGTACGGCGCCACGGAATGCATGCCGGTGGCCGCGATCGAGAGCCGCCTGCTCGCCGAGCAGGCCGCGGCCACCGCCGCCGGGGCGGGCACCTGCCTGGGGCCGCCGCTCCCGGGCACCGACGTGCGCGTCATCGCGGTCGGCGACGATCCCATCGAACGGTGGAGTAATGATCTGGTCGTGGCACCCGGCGCCATCGGGGAGATCGTCGTGGCCGCCCCCACCGTCGGCGACCCCTACCTGGACGATCCGGAGGCCACCGCGCTGGCCCGGATCGGCGATGGGGACCGCGTCTGGCACCGGATGGGTGACCTCGGGCGGCTCGACGAGCAGGGGCGGCTCTGGTTCGCCGGACGCAAATCGGAACGGGTCCGCACCATCGGCGGAGACCTGTACACCGACCAGGTCGAACCCGTCTTCGCCGCCGTCCCGGGGGTCCGCCGCACCGCACTGGTCGGCGTCGGTCCCATCGGTGGCCGGCGTCCGGTCCTGGTCGTGGAGTGCGAATCGGGATCTCGGGACGACGACGCTCGCGCCAAGGCTCGGGTGAAGACCGACATTTTGGACATGGCGGCCCGTCATCCACACACAGCCGCGATTCGGGAGGTGCTGTTCCACCCCGGGTTCCCGGTCGACGCCCGGCACAACAGCAAGATCCGTCGGCACGAGCTCGCCCGGTGGGCGGCGCGACGCCTCCGGGGAGGCCGACGATGAGGGTCCTGGTGACCGGGGGCGGCGGCTTCCTGGGAGAGGCCGTCTGCCGGCGGCTGGCCGTACGCGGTGACACCGTACGCGCACTTCAGCGCCGCCACAGCCCCGCGCTGGCGGCACTCGGGGTCATCCAGCACCTGGCCGACGTCCGCGATCGCGCGGCGGTGCTCGCCGCCGTCGCCGGATGCGAGGCGGTCGTGCACTGCGCCGCGAAGGCCGGCGTACACGGGCGGGACCGTGACTACGAGGAGATCAACGTTTCGGGAACGCGGAACGTGCTGGACGCGTGCGAGCGCCACGGGGCGCGCCTGGTCCACACGTCCTCGCCGAGTGTCGTCCACGACGGGCGGGACCTGGAGGGTGTGGACGAGTCCGTGCCCTACGCCCGTCACTTTCCCGCCGCCTATCCGCGTACCAAGGCAGAGGCGGAGCGGCTCGTCCTCACCGCAGCGGCGGCCGGGCGGGTGACGGCGGTCGCGCTGCGTCCGCATCTCATCTGGGGGCCCGGAGATCCGCACTTCCTGCCCAGGCTGGTGGCCTATCGCCGTCTGCTGTGGCTGCTGGGGGAGACCGACAAGACCATCGACACCGTCTACATCGACAACGCCGCCGACGCTCACCTGCTCGCTCTCGACCGGCTGCGTCCCGGCTCAGCGCAGGTCGGCCGCGCCTACTTCATCACCCAGGACCAGCCCTGCGGCTTCGGGGAATGGCTCAACCTGCTGCTGCGTGCCGCCGGGCTGCCTCCGGTGACGCGCCGGGCACCGGTCGGACCGGTCCTGTCGGCGGCCCGGCTGCTGGAGCGGCTGCGCCGGCTGCCGTTGACACGGCACCTGCCGCCGCTGATGTTCCTGGTGGAGCAGGCCTCGACGGCGCACTGGTTCGACATCTCTGCGGCCCGTTGCGATCTCGGCTACCGGCCTCGGGTGAGCACGGCGGAGGGACTGGCCCGGCTCACCGCCCACCTGGCCGCGGAGAACGCCCGGTGACCGGATTCCCGGACTACCCGTTCACCTCCCGCTGGTTCGCCTGCCGGGACGGCCTGCGCCAGCACTACCTGGACGAAGGGACGGGACAGCCGGTGCTGTTCCTGCACGGGAACCCCTCCTGGAGTTACCTGTGGCGGCGGCCGATTCTCGCGCTGCGCGAGGAGTTCCGCTGCATCGCCCCCGACCACATCGGCATGGGTCTGTCGGACAAGCCGGGAGCCGACCGTTACCCCTACGATCTGGCCGCCCGCGTGGACGATCTGGACGCCCTGATCGAACACCTCATCACCGGCGGCGGTGCCCCCGAACACGGCTGGACGCTCGTGCTGCACGACTGGGGCGGGCCGATCGGCATGGCCTGGGCCTGCCGCCACCCCGGCCGGGTCGCCCGCCTGGTCCTGCTCAACACCGCGGCCTTCCCCAATCCGTACGGCGAACGCGTACGGCCGCTGCTGCGGTTGCCGTTCCGGGTGTTGCGCGACACCCGGTTGGGGACCCGCCTGTTCCTGCGTCACAACCTCTTCGCCCGCGGCGCCACCTGGCGTCCGCTGGGAGTCCGGCGCAGGATGCCCGCCCAGGTGCGTTCGGCGTTCCTGGCCCCCTACGACCGGCCCGAGCATCGCGTGGCCATCCAGCGTTTCGTGCAGGACATTCCACTTCGTCCCGGCGACCCCTCCTGGCCCATGCTGCGGGACATCGGCACGTCGCTGGCGCAGTTCGCCGACCGGCCCATGCTGATCGCCTGGGGACTCGGCGACCCGGTCTTCGACCGCGCCATGCTGGACGAATGGCGACGGCGTTTTCCCGCCGCCCGGACTCGCCTGTATCCCGGTGCCGGTCACTACCTGCTGGAGGACGCCCACGCCGACCTCGTCCCCGCCATCCGCTCGTTCCTGCGCACCCCGCTCGATACCGAGGACTGACACGGGGTTGATCGACTCAGACGAGAGGGCGGCCGTACACCCACCCGCGGCCGCCCCAGACCGGCCCCGGCGACGCATCGCCCATCGGGAGGCGCGAGCCGTGATCTTCCGTACCAGCCGTCCGGGACCGGCCGGACGGAATCGTTCCACTGCTCGGAGTTCCCCCGAGGCTGATTCGACATCACCGTGCGCACAACCGGTCCAGTGCCGACCGGCTCTCATCGTCCGCGGCGCGGAAGATCACCACCCGCTGGTGGGTGATCCCCTCTCGCATGAGGCGTTCCCGGTCGACGTGGAACTCGCGTATCTCCGGATGCATCAGGCACAGCCACGTCGAATTGCGCTGTGACGGAGGCAGGGTGTCGAAAATCCAGCAGCAGCCTCGTCATTTCGTGGTTCCAGGCCAGGATGTCGTAGCGGTGGTTCGTCAGCATGGCCGGCGGGGTGCTCACCGGCAAGTACAGCCGCGACGACCTGACCGCGGCGAACGACGCATCCGGCGACGGCACCCGCAAGAGCTTCAAATCCAACCTGGGCCTTCTCACCGAGCGTAACCTCGCCATCGCCGATGTCGTGCGGGAGGTCGCCGGTGAGATGGGTCGCACACCCGCCCAGGTCGGGCTGGCCTGGACTGTGCGCAATCCGAGCGTGACGGCATCGATCATCGGCGCACGCACCCCGTGCAGCTGGAGGACGATCTGGGCGCCCTGGAGGTCGACTTCACCACCTCGCAACCGGCCCGGCTCGACGAGGCCAGCGCGTTCGAACTCGGCTTCCCGCACGACGGACTCGCCAGTGATCACGTCCGCAAGGTGACCTCAGGCGACCTGAAGATCGAAACCCGCCGCTGACGCCCGATGAAGCCCCGAGGGCGGCACAACCGCCGCGCTCGGGGCGACCATCGGCGAGTTCACCGCCTCAAGCGCCACCCGGCCGTGGCCGCGAGATACGACGAGCTTGCCGTCCGCTACGTACGACGCGACGGTGCCGGTCGCGGTCCTCGGCGAATGCTGTGACCGGCACTTCCGCCGGCGGACCCTAGCCCTTTCGGTGCGGCACCGGGGAGGCCGGTGACTGTTCGTGCGGCAGCAGATACCGCCAGGAGAGCACGAAGACCGTTCCCGAGCCGGTCCTGAAGAGCGACCGGTCATGTGGCCGCCCGGCGGGAACCGCCTTGGTGATCGCCCTGGCCGCCGCCCCCTCGACGTCCCTCTGCCAGACCGGGTCCACCACGCCGGAAGGCTCCGGAACGTCATCGGGCCACGGCGATGGCCTGCCCTCCGCCGACGTGACCCCTTCGGCGACCACCCTGACGCGGTCGGCGGCATAGTCGGTGCCCTCAGCGGCGGCCCGGGTCGCGAGCCCGTCCATCAGCTTCTCCGCGTCCACCAGTTGCTTCGGATAGAAGTCCGCGAGCTGCTCCAGGGCCGGGACCCGGACCTCCAGCATCTTTCCGTCCTTCCCCCGTACGCCGAGGACGGTGTCCGGCACGTCCGTCACCAAAGGTGCGCCCGGCTTCGGCTCCGCGGTCGGGGGTTGCCCGCTCAGGTGCTTCTCCATCCGCGCGACCACCTCGCCCGCCTCGGCATCGGTGAGCGTCATCCGCTTGCTCGCGTCGACGATCACCAGGCCGTCGCCGTACAGCACCACCCTCGGCGGACGCAGCACGTTCATGGTCGCGGTCACGAACCCGCCTTCCGCGCCCCACCAGGCGACCGGCCTCGCCGGTCCGTCGTCGGCCACGGCCACCGACGTGCCCGGTTCCACTCCTCCACAGGCTGCGGTCAGCGCCGTCGCCGCCACGAGCAGGATCATTCGCAGTCTCATGCCTCCACCACGTAAGCACCCTCACCGTGGTTCATCCTCGCGCGGCCATGATCCTTTAGCGTGGTGGAACCCCGGGCGTTCACGCCGGGTTCGCGCACATGGCACGTGGACGACGGTCGTCCCCTGCGTACGCCGGGATGTGTGTCCGATCGTGGTCGGTGGGTCTCAGGTCACCAGGCCCCGGCGGTAGGCGTAGACCACGGCCTGTACGCGGTCACGCAGGTCGAGCTTGGTGAGAATGCGTGAGACGTACGTCTTCACGGTTTCCTGGCTGATCACCAACACCGCGGCGATCTCGCTGTTGGACAGGCCGTCGGCGATGAGGCGCAGCACCTCCAGTTCGCGCGGCGTCAGCGGGACGTCGCCCGGCGTGCCCTCGACGGGACGGATCCGCGCCGCGTACCTGCCGACGAGCTGCCGCGTCACCTCCGGTGCCAGCAGCGCGGCACCCGTCGCGACGGTGCGGATGCCGTGCAGGAGTTGCGCCGGTGGGGCGTCCTTGAGCAGGAACCCGCTCGCCCCCGCGCGCAGCGCCTCGTACACGTACTCGTCCAGGTTGAACGTCGTGACCACGAGTACCTTGACCGGATGCGCCACCCCGGCGCCGGCGAGCAGGCGGGTCGCCTCGATGCCGTCGAGCACCGGCATCCGTACGTCCATCACCACGACGTCCGGGTTCAGCCGGCGGGCGAGGTCGACCGCGGCGCGGCCGTCCCCGCACTCGCCCACCACCTCCAGGTCGGGCTGCGCGCCGACGATCGTGGCGAACCCGGTGCGGATCAGCGCCTGGTCGTCGCAGATCACGACCCGGATCGGTGCGTTCACGAGGGCCTCCCGGCGGGGATGGACGCACGCACGGCGAAGCCGCCGTCCGCCCGCCGGTCCGCGCTGAACTCGCCGCCCAGGGCGTCGACCCGCTCGCGGAGCCCGGCCAGGCCCCGCCCGCTTCCGCCGGGAGAACCGGTCCGCGAGGTGGAACGATCGGTGTCGACCTCCACGGCGATCTCCCTCTCGCCATAGCGCACGCGCACCACGGTACGGCTGCCATGGGCGTATTTGAGGGCGTTTGTCAGAGACTCTTGCACGACCCGATAGGCCACGTACTCGGCGCTGCCGGCGGGTTCCGCCGGCTCGCCCTCCTCGGTGAACTCCACCGGCTGCCCGGCCCGGCGCGTCTGCTCCACCAGTGTCCGAAGTTCCCGGACGGACGGCGTCCTGACGTCGGTGTGATGGTCGGGGTTGAGCAGGTCGAGCAGGTGCCGAAGGTCGGTGATGGCCCGCCGGCCGGTGTCGGTGACGGCGCTCAGCGCCGCATCGAGTCGATCGGGTGCGGCGGTCAGGTAGCGTGCCGCCTCGGCCTGCACGACCATCGCCGTCACGTGGTGGGTCACGACGTCATGGAGCTCGCGGGCGATGCGGGTGCGTTCGGCAGTGCGGGTGGCCTCGGCGATGTGGCGGCGGCGTTCGGCCTCGGCGGCCCGGGTGGAGCGCAGCCAGGCCCCGATGCCCCACGCGAGGACCAGCACCAGGTAGAACGTCACGTATCCTTCCGGCCCCTCGACCGAGCCGGCCCGGTCGAGCGTGACCGCCAGCGGCAGGTACGCCGCGGAGAGCAGGGCCACGGTGACGCGCCGGTGACGCTCCAGACAGGCACCCGTGCTCACGAGCGCGATGGGCAGTGCGGTGCCCGCCACCGTGTGGTAGGCGCGGAGCTGGTCGAGGGCGAAGCCGAGCGACACCAGGACGAGACAGACGGTCGGCCATCGCCGGCGGACGGCGAGCGGGAGGCACTCGAGGGCGATCACCAGAACCGCCGGTGCGTCGAAGGGGCGGGTCGGCAGGTCGCCGAGCTGCGTCCCGTAGCCGCGCAACGCCGGCAGGAAGGAAGCGACGGCCAGCAGCAGCGCGAACGGGAAATCCCGGACCACGACGTCACACCGCCGCCACCGGTCCGGGACCCACCGCAAGTCGATCACCGGGCGAGCGTAGCGGTCGCATCGGCCCGGGCGCCGCGCCGCCGGGGGACCAGATTGCCGCGCCGGCGTGCCAGCCACAGGAACACGATCGTCAGCAGCAGGCCGAACACGACCGCGTACGGGCTCGCCTCCGGCCCGAAGTCGCCGCCGGTGAGCAGTGCCGGGCCCGAGGACACGCCGTTCAGCAGCCCCTGCGTCGCGCCGCTGCCGGAGACCTCGGTGCTGAAAATGCCGGCCGCGGCGAAGTTCCAGCCGAAGTGCAGGCCGATCGGCACCCACAGGGTGCGGGTGGCGGCGTAGGCGGCGGCGAGCATGCCACCGGCCTCGATCGCGATGGCGATCGCGCCCCACAGAGTGGCGTGCTGGTTGGTCAGGTGCATCAGGCCGAACACCAGGCCGGTCAGCGTCAGCGCCGGCCAGGTGCCGGTCCGTTCCTCGACGATCCGGAACAGGATGCCGCGGAAGATCAGCTCCTCGCTCACGGCGACGGCGGCCATGACGCCGAGCAGCCCGATCGCACCCGTCACCGAGCCGAAGCCGTCGATCCGGTAGCCGTCCAGGAGGGCGATGTTCACGATGACGGCCGCGAACATCCCCATACCGATCAGCAGCCCCCGGCCGACGGCGGCGACGGCGCCTTTCCCGGCCACCTCCACCGGCGCGCGGCGCTCGGACCACCGCACCACCCGGGCGTACACGAACACCAGAAGTACGGCTGTCGCGACACCGAGGACCAGGGTGAGAAACGTGTTCCCCTGCACCGCACCCACGCCCATGCTGCCGACGAAGGCGACCACCCCGACGGCCACGAGCTGCTTCAACAGTCGCATGACGACTCCTTTACGAGATTCCGCGACACGAGCACCGCGGCTACGTCGAGAACGCTAGGGATTCGACGGCCTGGAATCGTCACCGCGCGGTGGACATTCGCGGGTAGCTCGCACGGGGGACAAGTACGCCGCAACTGATCTCGCGTCACCTGCCGGAGGTCGCCGGGACCGCGGAGCTCGGCATGGGCGGAGCCGGCGACCTTCTGCCCGACCGGTTTCCCCCGCCCCTCGTACGGCACCCGGACCGGCTCACCCGCTGAACCCCTGTCCGCGAGCATGACCAAGTCGGCAGCCCTGAAGACGGCGGGTCATACTCGTGCAGGGGCGCTATCCGGGTGCAGCGGCACGAGGGGAGAGACATGGCTGAGGTGCTGGTTTTCCACCACGGGCACGGACTGACCCAGGGCGTCCGCGAATTCGCCGAGCAGCTGCGACTGGCCGGACACACCGTCCACGTCCCGGACCTGTTCGAGGGGCAGGTCTTCGACAGCCTCGAGAAGGGCATCGGCTACGCCGAGAGCACCGGGTTCGGCACGATCATCGAGCGCGGAACCGCCGCCGCCGAGGGGCTGCCTGCGGAGCTCGTCTACCTCGGGTTCTCGCTGGGCGTCCTGCCGGCGCAGAAGCTGGCCCAGACCCGCCCCGGTGCAAAGGGCGCGCTGTTGCTCGAGGCATGCGTCCCGGTCTCGGAGTTCGGCGGTGCCTGGCCCCGGGACGTCCCGGTCCAGGTCCACGGCATGGACGCAGATCCGTTCTTCTCCGGGGAGGGCGATGTGGACGCGGCCCGCGCACTCGTCGAGACGGTGGCAGATGCCGAGCTGTTCCTCTATCCGGGCGACAGGCACCTGTTCACCGACAGCGGTCTTCCGTCGCACGACGAGCACGCCGCAACGCAGGTCACCCATCGGGTGCTCGACTTCCTCGATCGCATCAAATGGCCCGGCACCCTCGCGGCATGCTCGGCGTAGTCGTAGAGGACCTCCGCACCATCGGGCAAGGGGTGTTCCAACCCGAGTTCGTGTTTGATTGCGTCGATGGCAGGCCGGGTTCCCATCGTCACAGGTCCTTCTGGGACCTGACGAAGGACGAGCGTTGACGACGCTGACGTGCGCGGGTCGCTCACCGGAGGGCACCTTCGTCCACGCACAGCCCGTTGACGGTCTTTGAGGGGTTGTAGATCGTGCGGTGGCGCTGTCGCAGATGTCGCCGGTCGGCGGACAGAAACGGCTGGTCGGCCTTATCCCGTCGCCGCTCTCACGGCATGTACCTTGTCGCCGCTGGTGGAGATGTACACGACACCGTCGGCTACCACCGGCCTGTAGATCCCGCTGCCGGTTTGATAGGTCCAGCGTTGTTCGCCGGTGGTCGCGTCCAGGGCGTGCACCATGTTCTCGCCGTCATCGTCGAGATACACCACACCGTCGGCCACCACCGAATCATCGGGGTAGTAGTCGCCATCGGAAACCTCGTAGGTCCAGCGTTGTTCGCCGGTCGCCGCGTCCAGGGCGTACATATCGCCCTCGATGTTGCGGACGTACACGACATCGCCGGCCGGCGTCACGCTGACGTAGGGGCCGCTGGTTTCGGAGATCCAGCGTTGCTCGCCGGTCGCCGCGTCCAGGGCGTACACCCTGGCACTGCCGACGTACACGACACCGTCGGCCACCACCGGACGGACGTAGAGGCCATAGCCGATTTCGTGGGTCCAGCGTTGTTCGCCGGTGGCCGCGTCCAGGGCGTACACCTTGCCCGTCTCGTCGCTGAAGTACACGGCGTTGCCGGTCACCGCCGGGCTGAAGTCGACCCTGGCGCGGGTACGGAGCTCGTGGGCCCAGCGTTGCTCGCCGGTGGCCGCGTCCAGGGCATGCACCACCCCGCCCGCTTTGTTGCCGACGTACACGACATCTCCGGCCACCACCGGCCTGAAGCCGCTGCCGCCGGTTCCGTGGGTCCAGCGTTGTTCGCCCGTGGTCGCGTCCAGGGCGTACACCCGGCCCGTCTCGTCGCTGAAGTACACGGCGCTGCCGGTCACCGCCGGGCTGAAGCCGACCCTGGCGCGGTTACGGGTGTCATAGGTCCAGCGTTGTTCGCCGGTGGCCGCGTCCAGGGCGTACACCCTGCCGTCATCGGTGGTGTATACGGCACCCTCGGCCACCACAGGATCGGAATAGCCGACCGCTGAAGGAACTCTGGGAAGTCGGTGGGTCCAGCGTTGCTCGCCGGTCGCCGCGTCCAGGGCGTACATCCTGTCCTCGCCGATCTCGCCGCCGAGGACGTACACCACGCCGTCGGCCACCGCCGGCGCTGAGGTCCCGTAGCCGATGTCGTAGGTCCAGGAGGGGGTTATGGCCACGGTCGCCGTCACTGCCCGCCACACGAACCCTGAGACGACGACCAAAACGCCGATTGCCAGCCCTGTGACCGCCCGCTGCCATCTGCTCCACTGACGCCCGCCTACACTCTTCATCTCCCGGACTTCACCGCTATCTCTCCTCGGGGTGCTCGCATGCCTGGAGCCGGCTTTGGCTTCGCGCCCGGCGCGAAGGCTCCGAATGACGCTATGGGCGGGCGCTGGAGAACGGCTTGTCGATCACTGGGACGGTCGTGTCTGTCAACGGACGCCGACTACTGGCGCCGGGTAGTCCGATCGGCAGGGACGGGCCGCCGTCTACGGGTGCCGCTTCTAGCGTGTCGCCGGACGCGGCGGCAAGGTAGGCCAGGTGGTTCGTATGGACAGGTAGTGGCGCGGAAATCCCGTCGACAAGGCTCCTCCTGGCCACCTATGTTGCAGATCATGGCAGATAACCCCGTTGTGGGTCAGTGCGACTGCGGTGCAGCTGCCGGCCCGCTGGGCGTGTGCGTGGACTATTACCACGCAATCCTCTCTGAAGAGCAGGCCGATCCTCAGATGTACAGGTGGCACGCGCCTGTGGTCTGTGCCTATCTTCTGCAGCATCCTTCCAGAGCTCACGAGAAGTACCTTGATGGTCAGTTCCGCCAGCTGCAGCTCTATGTGGACAAGGGCCTTGACGCGCTGCTTCGCGCAGCGGCTTATCAGGTGGCGCGGAACAGGCACGGAGCACGGTCGAGCTACGACATGGCACCATTGGCGGCATATGAGCCGCTTCCGCCGGGCGGACCTCCCAGGCACTTCCGCGCTACGTTCTGCGGGTTGCCGTTCAGGGACGGCAGCTTCGTGTCTGATGGGCATCTGGCATACGGATACCGCATCGAGACCATTGCCGAGGCGACTGTGGAGTCCTGGAGATCTATCCAGGCCTGATACCCGAAGGCCGCGGCAGGGCTCAGGGGAGGCCGATCTGGGGTGCGTTCGTTCGTCCAAGCCGGCGCTCGTCTCCTCTGCGCATAAGCCGAGCGACGTCGTGCCGGTCCTCGGCCTGGAGCTTGAGCACAACGTTGGAGACGTAGTTGGCCACCGTCTTGCTTGACAACCCGAGACGTTCGGCGATGATCGGGTTCGGCAGCCCCTGGGCGAGCAGGTGGGCGATCGCCCGTTCCCGCTCGGTGA
>BCRI01000017.1 GCA_001552515.1 Sphaerimonospora mesophila NBRC 14179 = JCM 3151 | reverse complement strand
CACCGGTCAGGCGCTCGTCGGGGTCTCGGCCCTGACCGAGACCTTCATCAGGGAGCGGCCGCTCGCCGAGGGCGCGAGCGGACTCACCGGCGGGAGCCGCACCGGCGATCTGACGGGCGAGGTGACGGTCGACGACGCGGCGCTGTTCATCGGCCGGTTCGACGGCGGGGCGCTCGGGTCGTTCGAGGCCACCCGATTCGCCACGGGCCGGAAGAACGCCCTGCGCATCGAGGTCAACGGCTCGCTCGGCAGCCTCGCCTTCGACTTCGAGGCGATGAACGAGCTGTGGTTCTGCGACGCCGCCGACGGCGCCGACGCCGGCTTCCGGCGGATCCTCGTCACCGAGCCGGAGCATCCGTACGCGGGGGCGTGGTGGCCGCCCGGGCACGGGCTCGGCTACGAGCACACGTTCGTCCACGAGGTGAAGGACTTCCTGGAGGCGATCGCCGCCGGGACCGATCCGACGCCGTCGTTCGAGGACGGCCTGCGCGTGCAACGCGTGCTGGCGGCCGTCGAGGAGAGCGCAGCGAGCGACTCCCGCTGGACGACGGTATGACTGACAGAGAGCAGGTGTGAGATGACGCGTCCGATCACGTTGTTCACCGGGCAGTGGGCGGATCTGCCGTTCGAGGAGGTCTGCCGGCTGGCGGCGGAGTGGGGGTACGACGGCCTGGAGATCGCCTGCTGGGGCGACCACTTCGAGGTCGACAAGGCCCTGGCCGACGACTCCTACGTGGAGCGCAGACGGGAGATCCTGGCCAAGCACAACCTCGGCGTCTGGACGATCTCCAACCACCTGGTCGGGCAGGCGGTCTGCGACGACCCCATCGACGAGCGGCACAGGGGCATCCTGCCCGCCCGCATCTGGGGCGACGGGGAGCCCGAGGGCGTACGACGGCGCGCGGCCGAGGAGATGAAGGACACCGCGCGGGCGGCGGCCAGACTGGGCGTCTCCACCGTCGTCGGGTTCACCGGGTCGTCGATCTGGCACACCGTGGCGATGTTCCCGCCGGTGCCGCCGTCAATGATCGAGGCGGGGTACGCCGACTTCGCCGACCGGTGGAACCCGATCCTCGACGTGTTCGACGAGGTCGGCGTGCGGTTCGCCCACGAGGTGCACCCCAGTGAGATCGCCTACGACTACCACACCACCGTACGGACGCTCGAGGCGATCGGACACCGGCCGGCCTTCGGGCTCAACTGGGACCCCTCGCACATGGTGTGGCAGCAGGTCGATCCGGTGGGGTTCATCCTCGACTTCGCCGACCGGATCTACCACGTCGACTGCAAGGACACGAAGGTCCGGATCGGGGACGGCCGCCGCGGCCGGCTCTCGTCACACCTGCCGTGGGCCGACCTGCGCCGCGGATGGGACTTCGTCTCGACCGGACGGGGCGACGTGCCATGGGAGGACTGCTTCCGCGCGCTGAACGCGATCGGCTACGACGGCCCGATCTCCATCGAGTGGGAGGACGCCGGCATGGACCGGCTCGCCGGCGCCCCCGAGTCGCTCGCCTACATCCGCACGCTCAACTCGATCACCCCGCCCGACGCCGCCTTCGACGCGGCGTTCTCATCCGAGTGATCCACCGATGAAGGTGTGATCGACCCCCGCGCGGTGCGCCGCCCGACCTCCCTCCTCGGGCGGCGCACCGACGTCCCTTACCCGCCGGACATCGGCCTGTGCCTCCGGCCGCCCTTGACGGTCTGTTGGGGACCGTAATAGAACACGTTTCAATAGGACGGGCGGAACGGGTGGGGCAAATGGAAGTCAATCTCGTCGACCAGGACCTCTACGCGCGGCGCGGGGCTCCGTACGACCAGTTCCGCCGGCTGCGGGCGAACGAGCCGGTCTTCTGGCACGAGGGGGACGCCGAGCGTGGCTGGCCCGGGTTCTGGGCGATCACCAGGCACGAGGACGTCGTGCACGTCTCCCGCCGCTCGGACCTGTTCTCCTCCTACCGCCGCCTGGCGCTGTTCGACGAGATGCCGCAGGCCGACATCGAGCTCCAGCGGCTGATGATGCTCAACCAGGATCCGCCCGAGCACACCCGGCGGCGCTCGCTCGTCAACCGCGGGTTCACCCCCCGGGTGATCGGCCGCATGGAGGAGCACATCAGGGACATCTGCCGGCGGCTCATCGACGAGGCGGAGGGCCTGCCCGAGGTGGACTTCGTCAGGGACCTCGCCGCGCCGCTCCCGTTGTACGTGATCTGCGAGCTGCTCGGCGCCCCCGTGGAGGACCGGGACAAGATCTTCGAGTGGTCCAACCGGCTGATCGGCAGTGAGGACCCCGACTACGCCGCAACCCCGGAGGAGGGCCAGGCGGCCGCGATGGAGGTCTACGCCTACGCCGACGCCCTGGCCGCGGCCCGCCGGGAGGACCCGCGGGACGACATCGTCACCCGGCTCCTGCGTCCCGACGACAGCGGTGAGGTGCTGGGCCAGGACGAGTTCGACCTGTTCGTGCTGCTGCTCATCGTCGCGGGCAACGAGACCACCAGGAACGCCGCGTCGGGCGGCATGCTGGCCATGTTCGAGCATCCGGCCCAGTGGGCCCGGCTGGTCGCCGACCCGTCCTTGGCCGCGCGGGCCGCCGACGAGATCGTCCGCTGGGTCTCCCCGGTGAACCTGTTCAGGCGTACGGCGACCGCCGACACCGAGATCCGGGGTCAGAAGATCGGGGAAGGGGACAAGGTCGTGGTCTTCTACTCCTCGGCCAACCGCGATGAGGACGTGTTCGCCCTGCCCGACGTGTTCGACGTCGGCCGTGACCCCAACCCGCACATCGGCTTCGGCGGCGGCGGGGCGCACTTCTGCCTCGGCAATCACCTGGCCAAGCTCGAACTCAAGGTCCTCTTCGAGACGCTGGCCGAGCGCTTCCCCGACATCCGCCAGATCGGCGCGGCGACCCGGCTCAGGTCCAACTTCATCAACGGCATCAAATCCCTCCCCGTAGCCCTCAAACCATGATCACCCCCCTCTCAAGCCGTGATCTTGCGAATTCTCGCAGGGATGGCGGCTGACCAGCCACGACACCAGTCGTGATCTTGCATTTTCTCGCAGGCGACCACAACGACCTGCGTCTGTCCTTTCCGTGATCTTGCATCTGGTTATCCACAGACGAAGGGGGATCGGCCTGGACGGATGGCCTGAGGGCGCAAGATCTGAGCCATGGAGGACTATCTTTCTTCACCGCTCGTCGGCGCGTACGGGCTGACGTATTCCGATCTGTCCCGAATGGTGGCGACCGGACGGCTTCAGCGGATCGCCCGTGGCGGCTTCTACGCGGGCGCCGACCCCCGTGCGCTTGCCGTACGTGCCCGCGCGGTCGGCGGTGCCACGTCGCCCGACGTGATCGCGTGCCGCCGGACTGCCGCCTGGCTCTGGGGGCTCGACGTGCTGCCGCCAGGCAAGGGCCAGGCGCAGTGGCCGGTGGAGGTCGTCGTGCCCAGTCGTGCGCGCACGCCGCCTCGCGGGCCCGATGTCGTCGCCTACCAGACCGACCGGCTGGCGAGTCGCAGATCAGCGCATGTGTGTGCGAGAAACTGCAAGATCAAAAAAGGGATCGGCGCAGCTCAGGGCGGATGCGTGCGAGCAAGTGCAAGATCACGGGGGAGGGGTGTGGTCAGGGCCAGGGGGAGTACTGCTCGGGGTCTCCGCCGTCGGTCAGCAGACGGAGATCGGCCTCGACCATCATGGCGACGAGTTCCTCGAAGGACACGGTCGGCTCCCAGCCGAGCTGCGTCCTGGCCTTCTTCGGGTCGGCGCACAGCAGGTCCACCTCGGCCGGCCGGTGCAGCGACCGGTCGGGTACGACGTACCGCTCCCACTCGAGTCCGGCGGCGCCGAACGCGGCCTCCACCAGCTCACGGACCGAATGCGTACGGCCCGTGCCGATCACGTAGTCCTCGGGCGTGTCGGCCGTCATCATCATGTGCATCGCGCGGACGAAGTCGCCGGCGTAGCCCCAGTCGCGCCGTGCCTCCAGGTTGCCCAGGCGCAGTTCGGTCGCCATGCCGAGCTTGATCCGGGCGACGCCCAGTGAGACCTTGCGGGTGACGAACTCCGCTCCCCGCCGGGGCGACTCGTGGTTGAACAGGATCCCCGACACCGCGAACATGCCGTACGACTCACGGTAGTTCTGCGTGAGGAAGTGCCCGTACGTCTTGGCCACGCCGTACGGCGAACGGGGATGGAACGGCGTGCGCTCGGTCTGCGGCGTCTCCCTGACCTGGCCGAACATCTCCGAGGACGACGCCTGGTAGAACCGGATCCGCCCGGCGGCCGCCCCGCGCGAGGCGGTGATCCCCGAGCAGACGCGGATCGCCTCCAGCATGCGCAGCACGCCCATCCCGGTCACCTCGGCGGTGAGCTCGGCCTGCTCCCACGACATCGGCACGAACGAGATGGCGCCCAGGTTGTAGACCTCGTCGGGCTGCACCTTCTCCACCGCGGAGATCAGCGAACCCTGGTCGAGGAGATCGCCGCGGACGAGCCGTACGTCCTGGAGCAGTCTGCGCACGCGCGGCACCCTCGGGTTGGCCTGGCCGCGCACGAGACCCCACACCTCGTAGCCCTCGCTCAGCAGGTGTTCCGCGAGATAGGAGCCGTCCTGACCGGTGATGCCGGTGAGCAGCGCACGCCTGGTCAACGGATCCTCCTCGCCTGAGCCCAACTCTGGTCTGTGATGACGCGAATGTACCGCCATGCCCGGCTCACGGCCCCATCCGTCCGGCCATTCGATGCTAGAACACGTTGCACCGAATGACGTTCTAGTAAGCTAACCGTGCAGGTCCGATGGCCTGTGGGCAAAGCGGGGAGCAATTCCACCTCGCGTTCCCCCACCAGGGTCCAATGGTAGGGTGCACTGGCAGCCCCCACAGGGGCACGGCTGGAGAAACGGCTGGAAAGGGGTGCCGCTTGGCGGAGAGGCTGCGAGTCGCGCTGCTGTCCTACCGCAGCAAACCCACCTGTGGCGGTCAGGGGGTGTACCTGCGCCACATCAGCCGCGAACTCGTCGCACTCGGGCACCACGTCGAGGTCTTCTCCGGCCAGCCGTACCCGGAGCTCGACGAGGGCGTCGTGCTCAACGAGGTCCCCAGCCTGGACCTCTACCGGGACGAGGACCCGTTCCGCACCCCGAAGCGCGAGGAGTACCGCGACTGGATCGACGCGCTCGAGGTCGCCACGATGTGGACGGCGGGCTTCCCCGAACCGCTGACGTTCAGCCTGCGCGCCTACCGCGAGCTCAAGAAGCGCGTCGGGGACTTCGACGTGGTCCAGGACAACCAGACGCTCGGCTATGGCGTGCTCGGCATCCAGCGGCACTTTCCGGTGGTCGGCACCATCCATCACCCCATCAGCGTCGACCGGCGGATCGAGCTGCAAGCCGCCAAGGGCTGGAAGAAGCTGTCGATGCGCCGGTGGTACGGCTTCGTGCGCATGCAGCGCTTCGTCGCACCCCGGCTCAGCCCGATCCTCACCGTCAGCGAGTCGTCCCTCGCCGACATCCACCGCGACTTCGGGGTTCCGCAGTCCAACATGCGGCTTATCCCGCTCGGCGTCGACACCCGCTTCTTCCACCCCCGCCCGCAGTTGCCCAAACGTCCGGGCTCCGTCGTGGCGGTGGCCAGCGCCGACTCCCCGATGAAGGGGGTCGCGACGCTGCTGCGCGCGATCGCCAAGCTCGCCACGGAGCGGGAGGTCGACCTGACCGTGGTCAGCAGACCGACCCCCGGCGGGCCGACCGAGAAACTGGTCGCCGAACTGTCCCTGCACGACCGGGTGCGGTTCGTGCACGGCATCTCCGACGAGGAACTGGCCGAGCTGATCGCCACCTCCGAGGTGTCCGTCGTCCCCTCGCTGTACGAAGGGTTCTCGCTGCCGGCCGTTGAGCACATGGCGTGCGGGACCCCGCTGGTGGCCAGCCGTACGGGCGCCCTGCCCGAGGTCGTCGGCGACGCGGCCGTCCAGGTCGCCCCGGGCGACGCCGAGGAGCTCGCTGCCGTGCTGCGGTGGCTGCTCGACTCCCCGCAGGAGCGGGCGGCGGTCGGCCGGAAGGGCTACGACCGTGTGATGGAGCGGTACGCGTGGCCGATCGTCGCGCGGCGCACCGTCGAGGCGTACGGCGAGGCCATCGCGGCCCATCGGGCCCGCACCGGCCGTACGGCCCACTGACCGATCCGACCCCGAACCCTCCCGCGATCACGAAAGGTGGGGCGAGTGCTGACCGTCGACTTCAACCGGCTGCCCGTCGGGCCGGGGAACCGCGTTCTCGACCTGGGCGCCGGCGGGGGCCGGCACGCCTTCGAGGTGCTGCGCCGGGGCGCCGACGTCGTCGCCTTCGACATGGACGCCGCCGAGCTCGAGGGCGTGGCCGCCATGTTCGCCGCGATGGACAAGGAGGGCGAGGTCCCCTCCGGCGCGTCCGGCGAGACGGTGGTCGGCGACGCGCTCGACATGCCGTTCCCGGACGCCTCGTTCGACCGCGTGATCGCGGCCGAGGTCCTGGAGCACATTCCCGACGACATGACCGCGATGCGGGAGATCGTCCGGGTGCTCAAGCCCGGCGGCCTGGCCGCCGTCACGGTGCCCAGCTTCCTGCCGGAACGCATCTGCTGGGCCCTCTCGGAGGACTACCACACCGCTCCCGGCGGACACATCCGGATTTATACCTTGGCGGAGCTCCAGGCGAAGCTGAAGTCCTGCGGACTCGAGGTGGGCGGCCACCATTACGCCCACGGCCTGCATGCGCCGTACTGGTGGATCAAGTGCGCGGTCGGCGTGCACAATGACGAGCATCCGTTGGCGAAGGCGTACCACGAGCTGCTGGTCTGGGACATCATGGAGCGTCCCCTGATCACCCGGCTCGCCGAGGCCGTGCTCGACCCGCTGATCGGCAAGAGCGTCGTGGTCTACGTCCGGAAGCCGGCATGACGGAGGTCCCGGCCGAGCTTCCGACGGTGTCCGGGATCATCACGCCCGACCAGGTGCTGCGGACGGCCCGGAGCATCGCGGCGATCCAGGAGTCCGACGGCGGCGTGCCGTGGCCGGACGGGCACGTCGACGCGTGGAACCACATCGAGTGCCTGATGGCGCTGACGGTCGCCGGTCTGCGCGACGAGGCGCGCCGCGGTCACGAATGGCTCGTACGGCACCAGCGACCGGACGGCTCCTGGCCCATGAAGGTGGTCGGCGGTGCGCCGGCCGACGCCGCAGGGGAGTCGAACCACGCGGCGTACATCGCGGTGGGCGTCTGGCACGACCTGCTGGTGACCGGTGACGAGGCCTTCGCTAGCGCGATGTGGCCGGTGATCGTCAGGGCCCTCGACTTCGTGACCGGGCTGCGGACGAGCCGGGGCGAGATCCTGTGGCAGCGTGACGCCGACGGGGTCCCGGCGGCGTACGCGCTGCTCACCGGATGCTCGTCGATCTACCAGGGACTGCGCTGCGGCGTGCTGCTCGCCGAGCGGCTGGGCGACCCCCGGCCCGACTGGGAACTCGCCGCCGACATGCTGGGACACGTGATCGCCGCCCACCCGGAGGCGTTCGCCGACAAGAGCCGTTTCTCGATGGACTGGTACTACCCCGTGCTCGGCGGTGCCGTACGCGGGCCCGAGGCGGTGCGGCGGCTCGACCGGGAGTGGGACACCTTCGTCGTGCCCGGCCTGGGCGCGCGCTGTGTCAGCGACCAGCCGTGGGTGACCGGGGCCGAGTCGTGTGAGCTGGCGCTGGCCCTCGACGCGGCGGGCCTGCGCGAGCGGGCCCTGGGCGTGTTCGCCGACATGCAGCACCTCCGGCACGAGGACGGCTCCTACTGGACCGGCTGGCAGTTCGTGAACGGCAGGCACTTCCCGCACGAGCGCTCGGGCTACACGGCGGCCGCGGTGATCCTCGCGGCCGACGCGCTGTCGGAGGCCACACCCGGCTCCGGCGTGTTCCGCGACCTCGGCGGCCACCTGGACTCCGGAGACCACCCGGTCCGCGGCACCGACGACTGCGGCTGCGAGCGCACCTCCGCCTGACCACGAGATCACGCGGAGACGCGCTCCAGGACGCGCAGGGAACCGACGGCGCGGACCTCGGTGAACCACCCCGAGGCGAGGGCGCGCAGGTAGACCCGGTAGGGCGCCTGCCCGCCGTCGGCCGGATCCGGATAGATGTCGTGGAACACCAGCGCGCCCCCCGGCATCACGTGCGGAGCCCAGCCCTCGTAGTCCTGAGTCACCGGCTCCTCCGAGTGGCCGCCGTCGATGAACAGCATCCCCAGCGGCGTGTGCCAGAACCTCGCGACGGTGGCGGAGGCGCCGACGACGGCGATCACCTCGTCCTCCAGGCCGGCGGCGGCGATGGTCTCACGGAAGAACGGCAGCGAGTCCATCCGGCCCGACCTCGGATCCACCAGCTCCGGATCGTGATGCGGCCATCCCGGCTGGATCTCCTCCGAGCCGCGATGGTGGTCGACGGTGAAAACGATCGACCCCGCCATTCGGGCGCCCGCGCCGAGGTAAACGGCCGACTTACCGCAATATGTGCCGATCTCGCAGATGGGGCCGCGGGAGCCGTACGTCGAGGCGATCTCGAACAGGGCCAGCCCCTCATCTGGCGGCATGAACCCCCTGGCCTCCTCGGCCAGGCGGCGAAGCTCGGCGGGCATCGTCGTCGCGCTCATGCTGTCTCCCCCGGTACGGCTGGGCCGGACGGTCACCGAACAAGATTCTTTCATGTCCCTTGTTCGTTCTGATGGAACATGTTCTACTTTGCATCGTGAAACAGCGCGATCGGATGACCTGGGATGAGATCGCCGAGTTCCTCCGGAACGGCCGTGCGCCGGTCGCCTCCGTGATCGAGCCGCTGCGCACCGCGTCCCGGGAACACCGCAAGATCGATCCAGGCCGGGTGAGCGGGCGCTGGCGTGAGGCCGGAGCGATCCGGAGAATGAGATCGCGATGACAGCCGCACGACATGAGGAGGCGTCATGAAGATCCAGGTCGACTACGACGTGTGCGAGGCGAACGCCGTCTGCATGGGCCTCGCCCCGGAGGTCTTCGAGGTCGACGACCAGGACATGCTCCACGTGCTGATGCCCGAACCGCCCGCCGAGTTGCACGACCGGGTCCGGCACGCGGCGCGGTCCTGCCCCAAGGCCGCCATCACCATCGTGGACGACTGACCGCGGACCACCCCCAGATCGGACGACCAGGAGGCCCCATGCGCGGCGCGCTCTTGCACGCGGTAGGCGATGGCAAGCTCGACATCCGCGATGATTTCACGCTGACGCCGGTGGGACCGGCCGACGTCCGCGTACGCATCAGAGCGACCGGGGTCTGCCATTCCGACCTTTCGGTGCTGTCGGGCGTGCTGCCCATGCCGCTGCCGGTGATCCCGGGCCACGAGGGCGCGGGCGAGGTCGTCGAGGTGGGCGACCAGGTGACCACCGTCAAGCCGGGCGACCACGTCATCATCAACTGGACGCCCGCCTGCGGCGACTGTCCGAACTGCGTCATCGGTCAGCCGAACCTCTGCATGACGTACATCATGAGGAGCTTCGCCGAGGCCAGGTTCCGCTACGACGGAGACAAAGCGGCGTTCGGCATGTCGGGCTGCGGCACCTGGGCCGAGGAGATCGTGGTCCCCTGGCAGGGCGCCGTCAAGGTCGACCCGGAGGTTCCCTTCGAGGCCGCCGCGTTGATCGGCTGTGGGATCACCACCGGCGTCGGGGCCGTGCTCAACACGGCGAAGGTGCGGCCGGGGACGACCGTGGCCGTCGTCGGCTGCGGCGGCGTCGGGCTGTCGGTCATCCAGGGGGCCCGGCTGTCCGGCGCGACCACGATCCTGGCGATCGATCCGCTGGAGTCCAAGCACGAGCTCGCCAAGAAGGTGGGCGCGACCCACGCGTGCACGCCCGAGGGGCTCGGGGACGCGATCGGCACGCTGACCGGCGGCCAGGGCTTCGACTACGGCTTCGAGGTGGTCGGCAGGTCCGCGGCGATCATGACGGCCTGGCAGGCGACCCGCCGCGGCGGCGACGTGATCGTCGTCGGGGCCGGCGCCATGGACGACAAGGTGCCGCTGTCGGCCTTCAGCCTGCTGTTCGAGGGCAAGAACCTGCTGAGCTCGATGTACGGCGGAGCCGACGTGCGCAGGGACTTCCCGCGTTTCGCCGCCCTCTACCAGGCGGGCAGGCTCGACCTGGAGAGCCTGATCAGCTCACGGATCAGGCTCGCCGACCTGAACGAGGCCGTCGCGGCGCTCAAGAGCGGCGAGGTGCTCCGCCAGATCGTCGTCTTCGACTGACGCCATCACTCGGGCGGCGGTCTGGCCGTGGTGTCGCTGCCAGGGGTTCACCCCCATGCCCAAGCCAACACCCCCTCCCCGTGATCTTGCACTTGCTCGCACGGATCCGCCCTGAGCTGCGCAGATCGCTATCGTGATCTTGCAGTTTCTCGCACGTAACCGCGCCGACCTGCGGTTCCTTCGTGTAGTTTCTGCAAGATCAAGAATGGTGTTTCTGCAGGTGGGAGGGGGGTCGTGCGAGTATTCGCAAGATCACGGGGGGAGGGAGGGTGGGGGGTTAGAGGTCGGCCAGGAGGCGTTCGGCCGCGAGCTCGATGCGTGCCTGGATCTCGTCATAGGTGCGCTGGCCGCGCAGCATCTCCAGGAGCTCGTACACCCAGATGGCGGCCAGCGACTCGGCGAGCGAGAGCCGCTCCCCGCCGGCATCGGCCGCGCCCGTCTCGGCGTCGGCCGTGTCCATGACGTGCCCGTCCGAGATGGTCCTGTCCGCGGCGCCTTCGTTCGCGCGGACCTCGACGACGGCGGCCCGCAGCAGCAGCCGTGCCAGCCGGTCTCCGAACGGCGTCTGAACCTCGGCCACGATCAGGGAGCGGATGAGGGCGTCGGCGAGTTCGGGCTCGCGCATGAGGCCACGGGTGGCGCGCATCAGGAGGTCCACGGCCCGGCCCGCCGGTGTGGCCGACGCGGGGGGACGGCGCTCGATGCTCGTCTCGAGCAGGTCGATCTCCTCGCTCACCACCGCCACGACGAGATCCATTTTCGAGGGGAAGTAGCGGTAGAGCGTGCCGAGGGCGACGCCCGCTCGCTCGGCGACCGTGCGCATCTGCATGGCTTCGACGCCTCCCCGGGAGGCGAGCGCGGCCGCCGCCTGGATGATGCGTCGGCGTCGCTGGTGCTGGCTTCGACCGCGAACACCGGTGGCCCCCTTCGGGGGTGGCGCCGGGCCGTCGGCGGCCGCGCGCGAGGTACGCATGAGAACACGTTATCTGACGGCCGTTCTCCGCAAGGATTACCGGTTGGTCATGGATACCCGCACGCCTATGCGCTTTTCCGTAGTGATCACGCGGCCGTAGCCGCCCCGGCAGGGTCGCCCTTGGGCCGATATTAGAAGCTGTTCTAGTTTCCGTTCGAGGGATGCGGGGGGAGAGATTCTCCGGCGTACGCCGTCCGGCCTCGCCGCGTACGGCGGCGACGGCGTTCACTGCGATGGGAACGGCCGGTCGACCACTGCTCAGGTGTCGTCACATGTGCGCTCGTGCCCGCCTCCGGCGGTGGGACGGCGCGGTGCGGCGGGAGCTCATCGCGATGTCCGGCCCGGGGCTTCCCGGGCCGCCGAGGCGACCGCTCTCGGCTAAACGATCAAGGCGTGACCATGTTGGGCAGTGCGAAGAACACGAGCAAGGTGATGGCCAGGCAGATCAGGAAGCCGACCAGCTCCCACGCCCAGTCGTAGTGACGCTCGCGATTCCTGACGCGCTTGCTCCGCGCTCGTGCCCCGCCCTCCCCGGACTTCACGGAAGCCTCGGTCTTCGCGGAAGTCCCGGTCTTCGCGGTGGCCTTGCTCTCCATGGAAGCCGTGGCCTCCACGGCGCCCTTGGTCTCCACGGAGCTCTTGTTCTCCACGGGAGCGGAGACCGCCTTCGCGGCGGTCCGCTGACCGTCGCCCGTCTCCTGCCTCTTCTGCGCGCTCTCCTGATCCAGCGGGCGGAACGCGTCGAACGGTTCGGTGGCGGGGTCCGATACGGCGGGCGCGGCGAGCACGGGGGGTTCTGACGGCGCGGCCTGCACGGCGTCGGTCGTCGCATCCGCGGCCGGGGGCGTCGCCGCCGCGGCCCGTCGCCTGCGCATACGGCCCTCGGCGAGCGCGGCCAGCAGCGAGCCGCGCAGTCTGGGCATGGGCTCGGTGGTGGCCTCGTGCTTGGCCCTCCGCCTGGGCCTGGTCGGATCGAGCGACCCGGCCGGGAACGTCTCGGCCTGGGCCGTACCGTCCTGGGCGGCGTCGGCCGGGACCGCGCCGGCCGGGAACACGCAGGTGTTGCTGACCTGGTCGGGCGCGCTGAGCGGCAGCGGCCAGGACGGCGCGGTCGGCCACAGCCGCTTGATCGGCAGCGGGGGAGCGGCGGCGGCCGCTTCCGGATCCTGGCGGGGCAGCGACGACAGCACCCGGCCGCGTACGGCACCGGCCGGGCGGCGCCAGGGCAGCCGCGCCAGCACGTCCTCGATGGGGGCGACGCCGATCGCGTCGTAGACCTCGGCCACCTCGGACGTGAGGTAAGGCGCCGACCTGGCGGCCGACACCGCGGTGGCCATCGTCTGGGTGAAGCGGTGCCTGGCCCCGGCCGTGAGGTCCTCGGCCGTGTCCTGGGCGACGTCGAGCACCAGCGCCAGCTCGGGCGTCGTCAGCCCGCACACGGCGGACAGCAGCAGCACCTCGCGCTGGTGCGGCCGGATGTCGCGGAAGACCCGCTCGATGAGCGCGGTGGCGGGGTCGGCGGCCGAGTCGACGGCGGGCATGGCGTAGCTGACGTCGCGGCGGTAGATCTCCCGGCGGGCCAGCGCGTAGAGGACGGCACGCGGCGGCTCGGCGAACGGCAGCGCCGCGAACACCGCCACGACGGCGTCGGCCGCCGATGTGGTCTCGCCGAGCTGGTCGTGACAGTACGCGAACAGCCCGGCGGCGTGACGCTCGTAGAGCTCGGCGATCAGCTCACCCCGGGAGCGCCTCCCGGTGAGCGGCTGACCGGTGAGCGGTGTAGTCACGACCGCCTCCTGGGTGGTTCGTAGGGCAGATGGAAAGCCCGAGGCCAATCATGCCAACACATCATGGGTCGGCGCACCTCAGATGCCTTATTGATAGGCATTCGGTCCTCTTCGCGCATCATTCATGTGTTCGGAATCATGGCCATCCGGACGGATCGGCGGGTACGGTCGTAAGCTGACGGTCGAGAGTCATCAACAGAAGAGTCATCAACGCGACGGGCATTCGGCAAGGGGCCGGAGGTAAAAGCAGGGGGCCGGACGGGCTGGAGAGCCGGGAGGCGAGGGCAGGTTCGGGGGGACCGGCAGCGCGGGGGATGAGCACGACCCCCGGCGGCGCCGGCAGGACAGAAACGACGGGACGAGATCCGTGATCATATTCGACGGCGTCACCAAGCGTTATCAGGACGGCACGGTCGCCGTGGACGACCTGAGCATCGAGGTGCCCGGCGGGGCGATCACCGTGCTCGTCGGACCGTCCGGATGCGGCAAGACCACCTCGCTGCGGATGATCAACCGGATGGTCGACGCCTCCTCCGGGCGGATCCTGCTGGACGGCAGGGACATAAGGGACGCCGACCCGGCCACGTTGCGCCGGGGCATCGGATACGTGATCCAGCACGCCGGTCTGTTCCCGCACCGCAGGATCGTGGACAACGTGGCGACCGTGCCGTACCTGCTGGGCTGGAACAAGAAGAGGGCCCGGGCGCGCGCGATGGAGCTGATCGAGCTCGTGGGCCTCGACCCGAAGCTGGCGACGCGCTATCCGTTCCAGCTCTCCGGCGGCCAGCAGCAGCGCGTCGGGGTGGCCAGGGCGCTCGCGGCCGATCCGCCCGTGCTGCTGATGGACGAGCCGTTCAGCGCCGTCGACCCCGTGGTGCGTACCGGTCTGCAGGACGAACTGCTGCGCCTGCAGACCGAACTGCGCAAGACGATCGTGTTCGTCACCCATGACATCGACGAGGCGATCAAGCTGGGCGACACCGTCGCGGTCCTGCGCACCGGAGGCAGACTCGCCCAGATGGCGGGACCGGCCACGCTGCTCAGCGAGCCGGTCGACGCCTTCGTCCGGGGGTTCCTCGGCCGTGACCGCGGCATCCGCCGGCTGTCCTTCATCTCGGCGAAGGACGTCCGGCTCGCCCCCGTCCCCGCCGATCTCGCCCTCGACGACGAGAACCGACCGCTCGGCACGCACGCCGACGGCCGGGCCCTGCCGTACGGAACCTTCGACCCGGAGACCGACTCGATGCGCGTGGCGCTGGACGCGGCGCTGCTGTCGCCCGATGGGACGGCCGTGGCCGTCGACGGAGACGGCCGCGTGCTCGGGGTGGCGACGCGGGAGGCGCTCGACGCCGTGCTGCGAAAATACGCCGGCGGGCAGACCGGAGATGGGACGCCCATATGAAGAGCGAGCCGCTGATCCGCTGGGACTGGGTCACGCGGAACTGGGACAACGGCAGCCCGTCGGCGATAAGCACGCTGCTGGAGAGCCACATGCTGATGGCCTTCCTCCCGGTGCTGCTCGGGCTGCTCGTCGCCCTGCCGCTCGGCCTGGCCTGTGTACGCTGGCCCCGCCTCTACCAGCCCACCGCCGGCCTGGTGAACGTGACGTACGCGCTGCCGTCGCTCGTGCTCTTCTCGATCTTCCTGTCCTTGACCGGGCTGACCCCGGCGACGGTCATCGTGCCGCTGACGTTCTTCACGCTGGCCGTGCTGATCCCCGCGGTGGTGGACGGGCTGGCCTCGGTGCCCGACCACGTGCGCCAGTCCGCGACGGCGATGGGCTTCCGGCCGCTGCGCCGGCTGCTCCAGGTCGAGCTGCCGGTCGCCGTGCCGGTGGTCCTCGCGGGCACGCGGGTGGCGACCGTGTCCAGCATCAGCCTGGTCAGCGTCGGCGCGCTGATCGGGCAGGGCGGCCTCGGCAACCTCTTCATCGACGGCTGGCAGCGTCAGTTCTACACGCCGATCATCGTGGGGATCGTGCTCATCGTGGTGCTCGCCGTGCTCGCCGACGGTCTGCTCGTGCTCGCCCAGCGGCTGCTGACCCCATGGTCCCGGGCCCGGCGGGACGCGCGATGAACTGGCTGATCGACTTCTTCGGGGACGCGGACCACTGGTCCGGCCCGTACGGCATCCCGGCCCGGCTGCTCGAGCACCTGGCGTTCTCCGGGGTCGCGTTCCTGGTCGCGGCGTCGATCGCCGTGCCGCTCGGCATGCTGATCGGGCACACGGGCCGCGGAGCGCTGCTCGTCGTCGTCTCGGCGAACGCCGCCCGCGCCCTGCCCACGCTCGGCCTGCTCGTGCTCGTCGTGCTGCTGGCCGGTGTCGGCACCGCGTTGCCGGTCCTGATCCCGCTGATCGTGCTGGCCGTCCCGCCGATCCTCGTGAACACCTACGAGGGCATACGCGGGGTCGACCCCGACCTGCGCGACGCGGCGTACGGCATGGGCCTGCGCGGCCGGCAGGTCCTCTTCCAGGCGTTGACGCCGGTCGCGCTGCCGCTGATCCTGCTCGGCCTAAGGCTCGCCGCGATCCAGGTGGTGTCGACGGCCACGATCGCGGCGTTCGTGGGGCTGGGCGGACTCGGGCGGTTCATCATCGACGGCATCGCCACCAGGACGTACGCCGACGTGATCGGGGGAGCGGTCCTCGTGGCGGGGCTCGCGCTGGCCGTCCAGTTCGGATTCACGCTGCTCCAGCGGGTGACCGTCTCGCCGGGGGTGCGCAACCTCCGCTGATCTGTTGATTTTTCCTGTTATCCCAATCCGTGAAGGGATTCATGATGATGCGACGTATCTTCGGCGCGGCCGCCGTAGTCCTGGCGACCGCGCTCGCCTTATCCGGCTGTGGTGGGGGCGACCCGCTGTCCGCCCCGGCCACCTCCGCGCCCGCCGCCTCAGAGGGGACGGCGGGGCCGGTCGTGGTCGGCTCCTTCGACTTCCCCGAGAGCGTCCTGCTCGCCTCGATCTACGCGCAGGGGCTGCGCGCCAAGGGCGTCACGGTCGAGGAGAAGCCCAACATCGGCAGCCGCGAGGTCGTCTACGACCAGATCAAGAGCGGCGGGCTGACCGTCCTGCCCGAGTACATCGGCTCGCTGCTGGCGTTCGTCGACAAGAACAGCACCGCCAGGACGAAGGAAGAGGTCGTCGCCGAGCTGAAGGCCAAGCTCCCCGAGGGACTCCAGCTCCTGGCGCTGTCGGCCGCTGAGGACAACAACTCGCTGAGCGTGACCAGGGAGACCGCCGACAAGCACGGCCTGGCCACGATGGAGGACCTCGCCAAGGTGTCGAAGGACTTCGTCGTCGGCGGTCCGCCCGAGTTCAAGCAGCGCCAGCAGGAGAACCTCAAGAGCGTCTACGGCATCGAGTTCAAGGAGTGGAAGCCGACGGGTGCGACCACCGCCGATGCGATCAAGAGCGGCACGATCCAGGTCGGCAACGTGTTCACCACCGACCCCAAGATCGTGCTGAACGACCTGGTGCCGTTGCAGGACACCAAGAACGCCTTCGGCGCCGAGAACATCGCGCCCCTGGTCTACACGGCCGGCGTCGACGCCACGGTCACCTCGACCCTCGACGCGATCTCGATCAAGCTCGACACCGCCACGCTCGTGTCGTTGATGAAGCGGATCGCCGTCGACAAGGAGGATCCGCCGGCGGTGGCCGCTGACTGGCTCACCCAGAATGGGCTCGTCTGACCCGTCGGACGGAGCGAGGGGAACAAGGAATGGGATCGTCGAGCGGCCTGTTCACGGAGGCCATGGCTCAGATGGCGGCCGGGGTGGCGGTGGTCACCGTACGAGACGGCCGCGACGACCTCGGCGTCACCGTGACGTCCCTGACATCGGTGTCGCTCGATCCTCCCCTCGTGCTGGTCGGGCTGGGCTCGTCGAGCTATCCGGCCGAGGTGCTGCTGCGCCGGGACCGGTGGGCGGTCAGCCTGCTCGCCGACGGCCAGCAGGCGATCGCCTCGCGGTTCGCCGCCTCGGGCCGGCCCGGCGCACGCCTGCTGCTGTCGGGGGTCGCCCACCATCGCGGCCCGTACAGCGACGCCCTGGTCGTGGACGGCGGCGTCGCCGCGATCGAGGTGGAGACGGCACAGGTCGTCCCGGCGGGTGACCACACCCTGTTCATCGGTGAGGTCCTCGCGGTCGACTACGTGGATGCCGGGAAAACGCCGTTCGTCCGGCTCCGCAGCCGGTATCGTCCGGTGCGCTGAACCTCCCGAATTCCGCTGATGTGGAGTCTTCATGCGTGTGTTTCTCGCCGTGGCGAGCAAGGGCGGCCCTTCCGCCGAGCCGCTGCTCGATCAGGTCGTCCGTTCGGCGGAGGGCCTGATCGAGCAGGTGTTCCCGGTGCCGGCCGACACCGTGACCTCGGCTCGGCACCGGTTCGCCGGAACCGTACTGCTCGGCTGGGGCAACGAGGGTGGGGCCCCCACCCGGCCCGAACTGGTGACCGCCACGCGGGACCGGGCCATCGGCGTCACCGGACGGCTGCTCGACTGGGCTGACGTGGGCAGGCTGCTCGGCGCGTCCTCGTTGGGCGAGGTCGCGCGCGGCACGCGTGGCTGCTTCTCCGCGATCCGGATCGAGCCGGGCGGGCTGACCGCAGTCACCGACATGACACGGGCCTGTGGGATCTTCTACGCGCAGACCCCGGAGCTGCACATCGTCGGAAACCGCGCGCTTCTGGTCCACCTGGTGGCCCGCGGCGGCGGGCCGGTGGCCTGGGACGTGCGGGCCCTGCAGTCGATGGTGCGCCAGGGCTACTTCCTGTCCGACGAGACCCCCTACGACGGCGTCTCCGCGCTGCCGCCGTCGTCGACGCTGGTGGTGGGCGACGGGACGAGGCGGATCACGTCGGAGCCGCTGCCCGGTGTTCATCTGCCCGGGGTCCATCCGGGGGACGGATCCGTCCCGACGTCGCGCCGGGGCAAGCGCGCCGCGATCGAGGGGCTGGCCGAGGCGCTGGTGGAGACGGTCCGGCCGCTGACCGACCAGGTCAACCTGGCGCTCACCGGAGGGCGCGACAGCCGGCTCATGGCGGCGCTGCTGCACGCGGCCGGTGTGCCGTTCCGGGCGACCACCAACGGCCTGGACGATCACCCGGACGTCGTGATCGCCCGCCAGATCGCCGCCCGGCTCGGCGTCGAGCACAACGTGATCGCGCCCAAACGTACCGAGCAGCGGGACGCGGTGCTGGTGGAGCATCCGCTGCGGCGTACCCACGAGGTGCTGCGCACCTGCGAGGGCATGACCTCCGCGTACGAGAGCATCGTGGAGTACCTGCCCTACAGCCCGAAGCTCACCATGTCCGGGCAGAGTGGGGAGATCCTGCGCGGCGGCTTCCTCTACAGCCAGGGAAATCCCGCCCCGGCGGCGATGCGGCGCCGGGTGGAGGCGTTCTTCCTGAAGGACGAGGCCCTTTTCGCCGAGGGCGCCAACGCCCACGCTCGCGAGCTCGCCGCGCCGTGGCTGGAACGGGCCGAGTCAGATCCCGCAGGGGCGCTCGACCACATGTACGTCAGCTATCGGGTGGGCAGATGGCACGCGGCGGCGCGCGCCGGCTCGCTGCGCAGGGGAGACGCCGTGCAGCCGTTCCTCGACAACCGCGTCGTGGGGGCGGCGCTCGCCCTCGATCCGCTGTGGCGCCGCTCCGAGGAGGTCGTCCACGAGCTGATCGGCATGTTCGCGCCGAAGCTTCGCGGGATCCCGCTCGAAGGCTCCGAGTGGCGGTTCATGGCCGAGCGCACTCCGTCACGGTGGGAGTCGCTGCTCGCCCGGAGACGATCGTCCGCCCAGAAGAAGTCGGGCACGCAGAAGTCGGGCACGCAGAAGCCGGGCGCGCAGAAGCCGGCGGCCCCGAAGGGGAAGAAGGGCGCCGGGAGCTGGAACTGGCGGACCAGCCCGGGAGAGCGCCTGACCGCGGTGCTCAGGGACGGCGTGCTCGATGGCGTCGCGGCCGGTGACGGCGCGCTGTGGGAGATCGTCAGGAAGGACGCCGTCGAGGAGATGTTCGCCGCGCCCGTGCTCAGGCAGCCCGCCCTCGCCTGGAACCTCTACACGGTCGGCGCGATGCTGTCCGGGGTCTATCCCGGCGACGCACCCGGAGACCTCGACCCCATCGAGGTGGTCATCCCGACCTGACGGGCCTGGGGCGGGGGTCGCCCGCCGCGGCGCCGGAGGTTCAGCGCCGCGGCTCGGGTCCGGTCAGCGGATCGTCCACGAACCGGGGAGCACGAGCGGGCCGTACGCCGGCAGCCCGAGATCGGCGGCGATGCGGGCGACCGGGCCCCACGCCTCCAACTGGACGCGGGCGCGCGCGGCGGACCGGTCCTCGCTCGACTCCGGTGGACGCAGCCGCTCCAGTGGATGCATGCGCGGATACATCCGTACCGGTGCGTTCCTGGGGAGATCGGCCCGACGGCGGGCCATGATGAGCGCGTCCTCCAGACCGCCGATCTCGTCGACCAGGCCGTTTCTCATGGCGTCTGCGCCCGTCCAGACCCGGCCCCTGGCCAGTTCGTGTGCACGGTCACGGTCCAGGCGACGGCCCTCCGCCACCTTGCCGACGAAGTCGGCGTAGATCCGGTCGAGCCAGGCGTTGACCCGCTCCCACTGCCCATCGGAGAACTCGCGCGTCGTCGAGAACATCCCGGCGTTCGCGCCCTCGGCCACGGTCTCGGTCACCACGCCGAGCTTGCCGAGGAGCTCCCCGATGACGGGCTTGCCGCCGAAGACCCCGATCGACCCGGTCAACGTGCCGGGCTGCGCCACGATCAGATCGGCGGCCATCGACACGAAGTAACCGCCGGAGGCGGCCAGATCGCCCATCGACACGATCACCGGCTTGCCCGCCTCACGGGCCAGCACGACCTCGCGCCAGATCGCGTCGGAGGCGACGTACGATCCGCCGGGGCTGTCGACGCGGAACACGATCGCCCTGACCTTCTCGTCCCGCCGGGCCGAGCGCAGCGCCGCGCAGATCGTGTCGGAGCCCATGGCGCCCCCGCCGCCGAGAGGGGACCGCCCGCTGCGTCCGAGCCGGATCGAGCCGCTGCCGTGGACGAGCGCGACGACGTCGGCGGTGGGGCGGGGCAGCCGTCCGGGCAGCGCCGACCTGGCGTACCGCGACACGTACAGCAGACGGGCGTCCTCGCCCACGGTCTCGGTGTAGACCTCGTCCCGGTACTTCAGCCCGTCCACCAGGCCCGCCTCGACGGCCTCGGCGCCGATGAACGGTCCCTGGTCGATCAGCTCACGGACCCGTTCCGGGTCCAGGGACCGGCCCTCGGCGATGCCGGCCGTGATCTGCTCGGTCACCGACTCGGCGATGCGGGCGGCCGACTCCCGGTGCGCCTCCGTCATGCGGTTCTGGGTGAACATGTTCGCCGCGGTCTTGTACTCGTGGCGCTGGCCGAGCTGGTACTCGACGCCGGCCTTCGCCAGGGCGTCCCGTACGAACTGCTGCTCCAGGGCCACGCCGGTGAGCCCGACATCGCCGGAGGGCTGCAGATAGACCCGCTCGAACGCGCTGGCCAGGTAGTAGGGGACGGTCCCGGCGCCGAACTCGCCGAACGTCTCGGCGAACGCGACCGTCAGTTTGCCCGCGGCGCGCAGCTTCAGTACGGCCGTGCGCAGCTCCTGGACCATGCCGAGGCCGAGCGGAACGCCGCCGATCTTGACGATCAGGGCCTGGACGCGGTGGTCGCGCCGGGCTCGCTTGAGGCCGGACAGCACGTCGGTGAGGCGCGCCTTCCGCATGGACAGCAGCGCGCCGAGCGGATCGGCGGGTGGTCCCTCGGACAGCCCCTCGGTCAGATCCAGTTCCAGTACGAGCGGGGCGGTACGGCGCTGCCGCAGCTTGTCGACGGTCTCCAAGATCGTCTTCGTCGCGTCCATAAATGCCACCTTAAGCGACGGTTTGGCCTTCGATGCGGGTCCGAGTCGAAACGGAAAACGGGCCCCCACACTCTGAGGTGTGGGGGCCCGCATCGGCCGAAGCGGTCACTTCACTTCCGATGGCCGTGTCACTCCAGTCCGTCGGACTGTTTACCTCAGCCCCTTGGGCTGTGCTACTTCAGTCCGTTGGGCTTGCTACTTCAGTCCGTTGGACAGGGCGTTGATCAGCTCGCCGTTGGTGGTGTCACCGCTGAGCTCCCAGAAGAACGTCCCGCCGAGACCCTGGTTCTTGGCGTAGGTCATCTTGCCGGCCAGGGTGGCCGGGGTGTCGTAGCTCCACCAGTTGCTGCCGCAGTGGGCGTAGGCGGTGCCCGCGACGGTTCCGTTGGCCGGGCAGCTGTTCTTGAGGACCTTGTAGTCCTCGATGCCCGCCTCGTAGGTGCCGGGCGCGGCGCCGGTCGCGGTGCCACCCGGTGCGCTCTGGGTGACGCCGGTCCAGCCGCGGCCGTAGAAGCCGACGCCGAGCAGGAGCTTGCTCGCCGGCACACCCTTGTTCTTCAGCTTCTGGATCGCCGCGTCGCTGTTGAAGTCCGCGATCGGAATGCCGTTGTAGGAGGTGAGCGGCGAGTGCGGAGCCGTCGGACCCTTCGCGTCCCAGGCGCCGAAGAAGTCGTACGTCATCACGTTGTACCAGTCGAGGTACTGCGCCGCGCCCGCGTAGTCGGAGAGGTCCAGCTTGCCGCCGGAGCTGGCGTCGGCGGTGATCGCCGCGGTGATGAGGTAGTCCTTGCCGAACTTGGCGCGCAGTGCCCGCACCAGGTCGGTCATGGCGTTCGGGCCGCTGGTGTCACAGGTCAGACCGCAGGCGTTCGGGTACTCCCAGTCGATGTCGATGCCATCGAACACGTCCGCCCAGCGCGGGTCCTCGACGAGGTTGTAGCAGGAGTTGGCGAAGGCCGTGGGGTTCTTCGACGCCTGACCGAAGCCACCGGACCAGGTCCAGCCGCCGAAGGAGTACAGGATCTTGATGTGCGGATACTGGGCCTTCAGCTTGCGCAGCTGGTTGAAGGCGCCGCGCAGCGCGTTGGGGTTGTCCCAGGTGTCCGCCTTGCCGTCCACGCTGTTGGCGGTGGTGTAGGCCATGTCGTAGTCGGCGTAGGAGTCACCGATCGTGCACTGACCGTTGGTGACGTTGCCGAACGCGTAGTTGATGTGCGTGAGCTTGGCGGCCGAGCCACTCGTCACGATGTTCTTGACGAAGTACTGACGGCCGTAGACGCCCCAGTTGGTGAAGTAGCCGATGACCTTCTTGCCGCCCGGCGTGGGAGTCACGGTCGGTGTGGGGGTCGGCGTCGGCGTGGGGGTCGGCGTCGGCGTGGGAGTCGGCGTCGGTGTCGGTGTCGGGGTGGGAGTGGGGGTCGGAGTCGGCGTCGGCGTGGGGGTCGGCGTCGGGGTGGGGTTGCCCACGAGGAGCTTCCAGAGGGCCGGGACGTTCGGCGGCTCCCAGCCGACCAGGGTCGTGTGCGCCTGGATGGCCTCGTAGTCCTTGCCGGCGTACGTGACCCGCGCGCCCACGGCGTAGTAGGTGTTCGGGGCCCAGGCCGGGTAGGCGGCCAGTGCGACCGCGCTCTGGGGGGAGGTGGCGGCGGAGGCGGTCCCGATGGCCAGCGGCGCGAGCAACACAGCGCCTGCGACCAGGGACCCTAGCAGCATTCTTCGCAAGAGTAGCTCCAGGTAGGGGGGTGTCCCTGAAACTCATAGGAAAGTTTCCTATCAGTTAATCCTGGAGCTTACGTTCGCGTCGGCCGCCGGTCAACACTCCGGCCGCCGATTAAGCTCTGTTTAAGGTGCCGCTAAGGCTCTCCCGATCAAGGCCTCCGGCACGACGCACTCTCCGGAGCGGTCATGTTGGGTGACGAGATGATTGCGGAAAGTGCTTTCGTCCCGCTTCACCTGTGCCTTCACGTCTACCGTCGCCACGTGCCGATCGCCGAACACGAAGCCGCGGGCCATCAGACCGGCCGGTCGATCAGGTCGGCTCTTCCGGAGCGATCTCGGTGACGGTCGGCGGGCGCAGCCACACCGTGCCCAGCGGCGGCACGCGGAGCCGTGCCGAGAAGGGCTGACCATGATGAGGGACCGCGTCCGTCCGCACCGCGCCGAGGTTGCCCACGCCGCTGCCGGCGTATTCGTAGGCGTCGGTGTTGAGGACCTCCTCCCATACGCCGCCGAGCGGAAGGCCGAGATGGTAGTCCTCGTGCGGGGCGCCGGAGAAGTTGGCCACGCAGGCGAGCACCGAGCCGTCTGAGCCGTACCGCAGGAAGGAGAACGTGTTGCCCGCCGCGTCGTCCGCGTCGATCCACCGGAAGCCGTCGGGAGTGAAGTCCTGTGAGTACAGCGCGGGCGTCTGCCGATATATCCGGTTGAGGTCGCGGACCAGCCGACGCACCCCCTGATGGAAGTCGAAGTCCAGCACCCACCAGTCCAGGCCGGCGGCCTCCGACCACTCCGCGCCCTGGCCGAACTCGCCGCCCATGAACAGCAGCTGCTTGCCGGGATGCGCCCACATGAACGCGTACAGCGCCCGGAGGTTGGCGAAGCGCTGCCACTCGTCGCCCGGCATCTTGCCCAGCAGAGAGCCCTTCAGGTGGACGACCTCGTCGTGCGAGAGCGGCAGCACGAAGTTCTCCGAGAAGGCGTACATGAGGGAGAACGTCATCTGGTGGTGGTGATACTGCCGGAAGATCGGCTCGTGGGCGAGGTAGGCGAGCGTGTCGTGCATCCAGCCCATGTTCCATTTGAAGCCGAAGCCGAGCCCGCCGAGATGCGTCGGCCGTGACACCCCGGGCCAGGCCGTCGACTCCTCGGCGATCGTGACGATGCCGGGGACCTCGCGGTAGCAGAGCGCGTTCGTCTCCTTCAGGAACTCGATCGCGTCGAGGTTCTCCCGGCCCCCGTAGATGTTGGGGGTCCACTCGCCGTCCCGGCGTGAGTAGTCCAGATAGAGCATCGAGGCCACCGCGTCCACCCGCAGGCCGTCGATGTGGAACTCGGTCAGCCAGTAGAGCGCGTTGGCCACCAGGAAGTTGCGCACCTCGCGGCGGCCGAAGTCGAAGATGTAGGTGCCCCAGTCCGGGTGCTCGCCCCGCCGCGGATCCGCGTGCTCGTACAGCGGCGTGCCGTCGAAGCGGGCCAGCGCCCACTCGTCGGTCGGGAAGTGGGCGGGCACCCAGTCGACGATCACGCCGATGCCGGCCCGGTGCAGCTCGTCCACGAGATGGCGGAAGTCGTCGGGGGTGCCGAACCGCGAGGTCGGCGCGTAGTACGACGTGACCTGGTAGCCCCACGACCCCCCGAAGGGGTGCTCGGCCACCGGCAGGAACTCCACGTGCGTGAAGCCCATGTCCGTGACGTACTCGACCAGCTGGGTCGCGAGATCCCGGTAGGACAGACCGGGCCGCCAGGAGCCGAGGTGCACCTCGTAGACGCTCATCGGCTCGGCGCGCGCGTCCCGGTCCGGCCGGGCCGACAGCCAGGCCTCGTCGTTCCAGACGTACTCGGACCGCTCGACGACGGAGGCGGTGGCCGGCGGCACCTCGGTGCGGCGGGCCATGGGGTCGGCCTTCTCCCGCCAGACCCCGTCCACGCCGAGGATCTGGAACTTGTAGCGGCTGCCCGGCCCGACCTCCGGGAGGAACAGCTCCCAGATGCCCGATCTGCCGAGTGAACGCATCGGATGGGCGACGCCGTCCCAGTGGTTGAAGTCGCCGATCACGCGTACGCCCCGCGCGTTCGGCGCCCACACCGTGAAGGCCGTGCCGTCGACGTCCTCGTGGCGCATGACCCGGGCGCCGAGCGCCTCCCACAGCCGTTCGTGCCGTCCCTCGCCGATCAGGTGCAGGTCCAGCTCGCCCAGCGTCGGCCAGTGCCGGTACGGATCGTCCGTTTCGTACGGCGGGGCCTGGGGATAGGTGATCCGCAGCCGGTAGTCGGGGATCTTGTCCAGTCCCGGAACCGTCACCTCGAACACCCCGTGGGCGACGTGGCTCAGCTCGTACGCCGTGCCGTCCACCAGGGCCTCGACCTTCTCGGCGAGGGGGCGCAGCGCACGGATGGTCACGCCATCGGCTCCACGTAGATGGGCGCCGAGAATCGAATGGGGGTCGTGATGAGCGCCACCGGCCAGCCGATCGAGATCCATGCTCTAACCCTGCCCCACACGAGGCCGTCATCACCACCGGCGCCGTCGACCGAACGCGATCGTCAGGCGGCCTTCCTCCTCCAGCTTACGCGGGGCCGCCCCCGGTGAAGGCGGCGAGCGGGATCGGGAGCCAGGCGGGACGGTTGCGCGACTCGTAGACGACCTCGTAGACCGCCTTGCTCAGCTCGAGCGCCCGGAGCAGTACGGCGTCGTCGCCGCCGATGTGCCCGCCGCCCTCGGTGTAACCCGCGAGGAAGGCGGCCCGGTTGCGGGTCGACCACTCCAAGGCCCGGCCCTCCAGCGACTCGGCCTCCGGATGGTCGGCCAGCAGGTGCCGGGCGGCGTAGTCGAACGACCGCAGCATCCCGGCGACGTCGCGCAGCGGCGAGTCGAGCGCGCGCCGCTCGGCCAGCGGCTGGCCCGGCTCGCCCTCGAAGTCCAGCACCACCCAGTCGGCCGGGGTGCGCATCACCTGGCCGAGGTGGTAGTCGCCGTGCACCCGCTGGACGGGCACGCCGTGCCCGAGCTCCGCCAGCCGGTCGAACGCCCGGCCCGCGACGTCGGCGTGCTCGCCGAGCGCGGGCACCTCGGCGACCGCCCGATCCAGCCGCCGGCGGAACAGCTCGGTCATCTGTTTGATGTCGGCCGGCTCGATCGTCCCGGTGGGGAACGCCTCCGCGAGCTGGCGGTGCACCTCGGCCGTGGCGGTGCCGAGCCGGAAGGACTCGGCGGCGAAATCACCGCCGGCCTCCTCGGCAGGCACGTCCTCAGAGCTGGCGTAGAGGTCGCGGACGCTGGTCAGCGCCATCGTCCAGCCGTCGCCCGCGTTCGACAGGAACTCCTGCATGATCGCCAAAGTCGTCGGCTCGCCGTCCACGGGGGCCTCGATCCAGCCGTACGGCCTGGCCACGTGGACGGACCCCGCGGCGGCCAGGCCGGTGACGATCTCCAGCTCCGGGTTCACCCCCGGGGTGAGCTGGCGGAACAGCTTGAGTATGTACTTGTCGCCGTAGACCAGCGAGGTGTTGGACTGCTCGGCGGTCAGCACCAGGCTCCGCTGGCCGGTGTCGATGTCCGTACCGGGCACGTGATGGAAGGTGAGGTCTCCCACCCGCAGTTCGTCGGCCATGCCCGCCGGCAGGTCGGAGGTGAGCGCGGCGTCGTGGGCTGCGTCGTAGAGATAGCGTTCGCCCTCGTCGGCCCACTGACAGGTTCCGATCAGGACGTGCTTCAGCCGCTCGGGCAGCTCGGCGCGCAGGCCGGCCAGCAGCTGATAACGCGTCCGCCGGTCGGCCTGCCGTACGGACACGATCAGATGGACCAGTCCCGGGTCGCCCGGCCGGATCTCGGTCAGGGAGTCGATGGACAGGTCGTCGATGGCGTGGCCCTTGCCGGCGAACCACCGCTGCTCGGTGAGCCAACCGGCGAGAAGCCCATGCGATGCTGTCGTCACTCCTCCTTCGGGTCGGCCGCCCTCTTGATCGCGGGCAGGGTGAACCAGTAGAACCCATGCCCGGGAAGCGTCAAAAGATACGGGAGCTCGCCGATCGGCGGGAAGGGGACTCCGCCCATGCACTCGACCGGTGTGGCGCCCTCGAACCTGCGCAGGTCGAGCTCCACCGGCTGGGGGAAACGGGAGAGGTTGTTGACGCACATCACCCGGTCGTCGCCCAGCTCGCGGACGAACGCGAGCACGCTGGGGTTGGAGGAGTTCAGCTCGGTGAACTCGCCGAGGCCGAACACCGGATGGCGCTTGCGGATCTCGATCATCCGCTTGGTGAAGTGGAGCAGCGAGCCCGCCTGCTTCTGCTGTGCCTCGACGTTGATGGCCTGGTAGCCGTAGATCGGGTCCATGATCACGGGGAGGTAGAGGCGGCCGGGATCGCAGGTGGAGAAGCCGGCGTTGCGGTCCGGGGTCCACTGCATCGGCGTACGGACCCCGTCGCGGTCGCCCAGCCAGATGTTGTCGCCCATGCCGATCTCGTCGCCGTAGTACATCACGGGCGAGCCGGGCAGGCTGAACAGCAGCGCCGTGAACAGCTCGATCTGGTTGCGGTCGTTGTCGAGCAGCGGCGCCAGGCGGCGGCGGATGCCGACGTTCGCCCGCATCCTGGGGTCCTTGGCGTACTCGGAGTACATGTAGTCGCGCTCTTCGTCGGTCACCATCTCGAGCGTGAGCTCGTCGTGGTTACGCAGGAAGATGCCCCACTGGCAGTGCTCGGGGATCTTGGGCGTCTGGGCCAGGATCTCCGAGATCGGATAGCGGGACTCGCGTCGTACGGCCATGAAGATGCGCGGCATCAGCGGGAAGTGGAAGGCCATGTGGCACTCGTCGCCGCCGGTGACCGGGTCGCCGAAGTACTCCACCACGTCGGCCGGCCACTGGTTGGCCTCCGCGAGCAGGACCCGGTCGGGGTAGAGCCGGTCCACCTCGGCCCTGACCCGCTTGAGATAGGCGTGGGTCTCCGGCAGGTTCTCGCAGTTGGTGCCCTCCTGCTCGAACAGGTAGGGGATGGCGTCGAGCCGGAAACCGTCGATGCCGAGGTCGAGCCAGAATCTGATGACCTCCATCATCGCGTCCTGCACGTCCGGGTTCTCGTAGTTGAGGTCCGGCTGATGATGGAAGAAGCGGTGCCAGTAGTACTGGCCGCGTACGGGGTCGTAGGTCCAGTTGGACGACTCGGTGTCGATGAAGATGATCCGGGCGTCCGGGTACTCCTCGTCGGTGTCGCTCCAGACGTAGAAGTCGCCGTACGGACCGTCGGGGTCGGAGCGCGAGGCCTGGAACCACGGGTGCTGGTCGCTGGTGTGGTTCATGACGAGGTCGGCGATCACTCGGATGCCGCGCTTGTGCGCCTCGTCGACCAGGCGGATGAAGTCCCCCAGGTCGCCGAACTCCGGGAGGATCTTCATATAGTCGGAAATGTCGTATCCGCCGTCCCGGAGGGGCGACTCGTACAGCGGCAGCAACCACAGGCAGTCGACGCCGAGCCACTGGAGATAGTCGAGCTTGTCGATGAGCCCGCGGATGTCCCCGGTGCCGTCCCCGTTGGAGTCGGCGAAACCCCGGATCAGCACTTCGTAGAAGACGGCTCTTTTGAACCAGTACTGATCCCGCGGCTTCTCGTGCGTGAATGTGTTCGGGACGGGCTGGCTGTGGCTTGGCTGAGGTGTCGAGCTCACCTGTGGACTCCCCGGGATGTGCAGGGCCGCGCTCACGAGCGGTGCGCTGACCCGTGGCGAAGCGTGAAGATGTGTGCGGGATTGATGTGCGGGTCGAGGCGCACGTAGTTGGCCTGCCCCCAGCGGTACGACTCGCCCGACAGTTGGTCGTCCACGACGAACTCGGCTTGCCAGTCGAGACCGAGGGCGGGCATGTCCAGGTGGACCGTCGCCTCGCGAGTGTTGTGCGGATCCAGGTTGACGACGGCCAGCACCACATCGCCTAGCCCGTGCCTTCGTGTGGCCGTGTCATAGGCGCCGGACAGCCGCTTTGAGAAGCAGATCAGATCCGGCTGGTCGACGTTGTGGAACCGTAGGTTACGCAATTCCTGGAGCGCCGGGTGGGCTCTTCTCAACAAATTGAGCCGGGTAATGAACGGGGCAAGGCTCCGCCCCTCCCGCTCCGCCGCGGCCCAGTCACGCGGCTTGTACTGATATTTCTCGCTGTCCAGGTATTCCTCGCTGCCCGGTCGTACCGGGGCGTTCTCGCCCAGCTCGTACCCAGAGTAGACGCCCCAGGTCGGCGACATGAGCGCGGCCAGCACGGCGCGGATCTTGAACGCCGGCATGCCCCCGTGCTGCAGGTACTCGTGCAGGATGTCGGGCGTGTTCACGAAGAGGTTCGGCCGCAGGTAGTGCGAGGTCTCCCGGCTCAGCTCCGACAGATAGTCCTCCAGCTCCGGCTTGGAGTTGCGCCAGGTGAAGTACGTGTACGACTGGTGGAAGCCGATCATCGCGAGCGTCCGCAGCATCGGCGGCCGGGTGAACGCCTCGGCCAGGAACAGCACGTCGGGATCGGTCTCCTGGATGTCGGCCAGCAGTCGTTCCCAGAAGGCGACCGGCTTGGTGTGCGGATTGTCGACCCGGAAGATCCGTACGCCGTGCTCCATCCAGTGCCGGACCACCCGGCGCACCTCGGTGTAGATCCCCTCGGGGTCCTTGTCGAAGTTCAGCGGGTAGATGTCCTGATATTTCTTCGGCGGGTTCTCCGCGTAGGCGATGCTTCCGTCGGCCCGGATGTTGAACCACTCCGGATGATCCTTCACCCAGGGATGGTCGGGGGAGCACTGCAGGGCGAGGTCGAGCGCGACCTCCATGCCGAGCTCGCGTGCCCGCGCCACGAAGACGTCGAAGTCCTCGATCGTGCCGAGGTCGGGGTGGATCGCGTCGTGTCCGCCGTCTTCCGAGCCGATCGCCCAGGGCGACCCCGGGTCGTACGGCTCGGGCGTGAGCGTGTTGTTGCGTCCCTTGCGGAACTGGTAGCCGATCGGGTGGATCGGGGGAAGGTAGACGACGTCGAACCCCATCTGGGCGATGGCGGGCAGCCGCTGCTGCGCAGTCCGGAAATTTCCGGATGTGGGGGGAGCGTCCTTCTCGACCACCGCGCCCTCCGAGCGCGGGAAGAACTCATACCAGGAGCCGAACAGCGCCCGCCGCCGGTCCACCCGCACCCGCTGGCGGCCCGCCCTGGTCAGCAGGTCGCGCAGGGGATGCGCCGCGATCAGCGCGGCCGTCTCCGGCAGCTGCGCCACCGCGAACCGGGCACGCGGGTCGACGTCCTCGTCGCGCAGCCGTGCCGCGACCGCCAGCAGCGCCGCCCGATGCCCGCACGCCTGGCCGGGCCGGTCCGCCTGCGCCGAGCCCGACGACGTGCCTTCCGGTACGGCGGGGCAGTCGGCCGGCCGTACGGCCTTCGCCGCCCGTTCGAACAGCCGCGCGCCCTCCTCGCACATGAGGTCGGCGTCGATGCCGCGCGGGATCTTGATGCCCGCGTCGTGCAGCCAGGTGGCGATGGGGTCGCCCCAGGCCTCCACGCGGAACTGCCACAGTCCTTCGGCGGGCAGCGACACCTCCACGCTCCATCGGTCGGTGCCGGGGGCCGTCTCGCGCATGGGGAGCAGACGGCCCGGTTTCCCGTCGGGGTCGATGAGCACGACGCCGGCGGCCACCGCGTCGTGGCCCTCGCGGAACACGGTCGCGCTGATCTCGAACGTCTCGCCGGCGGCCGCCTTGGCGGGCCGGCGCCCGCAGTCCACGACGGGCTGGATGCCCTGGATGGGAATTCTTCCGATCATCGTCACTCAACTTACGGTCGTGTCTGACAAATCATGTACCGCCACGCGCGGCCCGGACGGCGCCTCGCCGCGTCGGCGCCCCGCCCGCGGGACTTCCGCGGGGTCCGAGGTGTTCGCCCTAAGGACTCCGGCTATGGTCCTCCTCCTTCTTGCGATGTGTCCGTCTGGATCCGCGCTCGCGACGGACGGCGTTCGTCAGACACTCCCCGGGACGCCGCACCGGGCGCCGCCGTGCTCTCCGAGGCAAGCTTTGCTCTTCACTTGTCCAAGTTGCTCTGTCCGGGCCCGGTCGGGGTGGCGCGGGCCGAGCGGCACGAGCCGGGCAGCACGATGTCGGGGCCCGTCGCCGGGCCCGTTCTTCGGTCATACAGGAGGTGCCCCAATAGTGCACTGTTACCCCTGCCGACGAAAGACATCAACGACCGGCCGGTCCGTGTTTGGGCCGCTCTTCTCAGGAGATCGATCATTACGGAGATCGCCGTGTGGTCGGGACGTGCATCATGCAGATGAGTGTAGTTTGGTGGGGTTTGTGCCGGTTGTTGGTGGTTGGGGAGCTTAAGGGAGTTTTAGGAAGATCGGGGGCGCCGGACCGGCGGGCGCCTCCGCTGGAGCGTGTCTGACGAACGTCGTCCCCCGCCGTCCGTCGCGGACGGGACATGATTTGTCAGAGACGACCCAGGGACAAGAGTGTTTCGGTCGCGCGTCGTGGCGCTGAGTAACTAGGGTCTGGCCCCGTGAGAGCAATCCGCAGGTTCACCGTTCGCACAGTTCTTCCCGCCCCGCTCGCGTCGCTCGGCGAGCTGGTCCGCAACCTCCGATGGTCGTGGCATCCGGAGACGATGGACCTGTTCGCCGAGGTGGATCCCGAGGTCTGGGAGCGGGTCGAGCACGATCCCGTCGCACTGCTCGGCGCCGTCGAGGCCGATCGGCTGCAGGCGCTCGCCCAGGACCGGCGCTTCCTTCGCAAGCTGGCGGACGCGGCCGACGACCTGCGCGAGTACATGAGCGCACCGCGGTGGTACCAGTCGCTCGAAGGCGCGCCGGCCGCCATCGGCTACTTCTCGCCCGAGTACGGCATCGCCGCCGCCCTGCCGCAGTACTCCGGCGGCCTCGGCATCCTCGCCGGAGACCACCTGAAGGCCGCCAGCGACCTCGGCGTGCCCATCCTCGGCGTCGGCCTGCTCTACCGGCACGGCTACTTCACCCAGTCGCTCTCGGCCGAGGGCTGGCAGCTCGAGCACTACCCCTCGCTCGACCCGGGCGGGCTGCCGCTCACCCTGCTCAGGGAGGAGGACGGCGCCCCGGCCAAGGTGGCGATCCGCCTGCCGGGCTCCCGCATGCTGCACGCCCAGATCTGGGTGGCCCAGGTCGGCCGGGTGCCGCTGCTGCTGCTCGACTCCGACGTCGCCGAGAACGACGCGGCCGCCCGGGACGTGACCGACCGGCTCTACGGCGGCGGCGGCGATCACCGGCTGATGCAGGAGCTGCTGCTCGGCATCGGCGGTGTCCGCGCGCTGCGCGCCTACTGCCGGATCACCGGTCATCCCGAGCCCGAGGTGTTCCACACCAACGAGGGTCACGCCGGCTTCCTCGGCCTGGAGCGCATCCGCGAGCTCACCGAGGCCCGGCTGTCTTTCGAGGAGGCGCTGGAAGCGGTCCGCGCCGGCACCGTCTTCACCACCCACACCCCCGTGCCCGCCGGGATCGACCGGTTCCCCATGGACATGATCGCCCGGCAGTTCGGCGGCGACAACGCCTGGCCGACCGTGAGCGTGGAGCGGATCCTGGAGCTCGGCGCAGAGCCCGAGGGCCCCGACTCCGACAAGGCCGTCTTCAACATGGCCGTCATGGGCATGCGGCTGGCCCAGCGGGTCAACGGCGTGTCCGAACTGCACGGCCACGTCAGCCGGGAGATGTTCCGCGGCCTGTGGCCGGGCTTCGACGTCGACGAGGTGCCGATCGGGTCGATCACGAACGGCGTGCACGCGCCCACCTGGGTCGGCCGCCAGATCATCGAGCTGGTGGGCGCCGAGGCCGGCCGGGAGGGCATGGAGGGCTGGGACCGGGTACGCGAGCTCTCCGACGCCGACATCTGGCGGATCCGCGGCGATCTGCGTGCCCGCCTGGTGACCGAGGCCCGCCGGCGGCTCCGGCGCTCCTGGCGGCAGCGGGGTGCGGCGGAGGCGGAGCTGGGCTGGGTCGACGAGGCGCTCGACCCCGGCGTGCTGACCATCGGCTTCGCCCGGCGGGTGCCGTCGTACAAGCGGCTCACGCTCATGCTCAGCGATCCCGAGCGGCTCAGGCGGCTGCTGCTCGACCCGGACAAGCCGGTGCAGATCGTCATCGCGGGGAAGGCCCACCCGGCCGACGAGGGCGGCAAGAAGCTCATCCAGCAGATCGTGCGGTTCGCCGACGAGGAGGACGTGCGGCACCGCATCGTCTTCCTGCCCGACTACGACATGGCCCTCGCGCAGTTCCTGGTGACCGGCTCCGACGTGTGGATGAACAACCCGCTGCGCCCGCTCGAGGCGTGCGGCACCTCCGGCATGAAGGCCGCGCTCAACGGCGGCCTCAACCTGTCCGTCCGGGACGGCTGGTGGGACGAGTGGTTCGACGGCAACAACGGCTGGGCCATTCCCAGCGCGGACGGCGTCGACGACCCCGACCGGCGGGACGAGCTCGAGGCCGCGGGGCTGTACGACCTGATCGAGCGCGAGGTGGCCGACCGCTTCTACGACCGGGCCGCCGACGGGCTGCCGCGCCGGTGGCTGGAGATGGTCAAGCACACGCTCGGCTCGCTCGGGCCGAAGGTCCTCGCCGGACGCATGCTGCGCGGGTACGTCATGGACCTCTACGCGCCCGCCGCGCACTCGGCGCGGACGCTCGCGGGCAACGCGTACGAGAACGCGAAGCTGTTCGCCGCGTGGAAGCTCCGGGTCACCCGGGCCTGGCCGGGGGTGCGGGTCGAGCACGTCGAGGCCACCGGCATCGGGAACACCCCGGAGCTGGGGGCGCGACTGGAGGTGCGGGCGACGATCGCGCTGGGTGAGCTGTCACCGGAGGATCTGCGGATCCAGGCGGCCTACGGCCGGGTCGGCACGCACGACGAGCTGATCGACCCCGACCACGTGACGCTGAAGCTCGACGGGGTCGGCGACGACGGACGGGCGCACTACACCGGTGTGGTGCCGCTGGACCGGACCGGCGCGTTCGGGTACACCGTCCGAGCCGTCCCGTTCCACCCGCTGATGGCGTCCTCGGCCGAGCTCGGGCTCGTCGTCGTGCCCGAGGAGCCCGTCGGCATGACCAACGGCACCCTGCGCTGAGCGCACCTGATCACCACCCTAGGGTGGTGCCTGACGAAGAAGTCGAAGCGGCCGGTCGAACCGGTGGAAGGGTGATGGCGCATGGGTGAGTTCGTGAGCGTGGAGATCGCCGACCATATCGCCACCATCCGGCTGGACCGGCCGAAGCTGAACGCGCTGAACCGGCAGATGCAGGAGGAGATCGCCGAGGCCGCACGGATGGTCGACGCCGATCCCGAGGTGCACGCCGTGATCCTTTACGGAGGCGAGCGGTCGTTCGCGGCCGGGGCGGACATCAAGGAGATGTCCGCCATGCCGTACGCGGAGATGGCGGTCCAGTCGCGCTCGTTGCAGGACTGCTTCACCGCGGTCGCCCGCATCGGCAAGCCGGTCATCGCGGCGATCACCGGGTACGCCCTGGGCGGCGGCTGCGAGCTGGCCCTCTGCGCCGACTTCCGGGTCGCGGGCGAGAGCGCCAAGCTGGGGCAGCCCGAGATCACGCTGGGGATCATCCCGGGTGCCGGGGGGACCCAGCGTCTGCCCCGGCTCGTGGGCCCGGCCAGGGCGAAGGACCTGATCTTCACGGGGCGGCACGTGGACGCGGCCGAGGCGCTCGCCATCGGCCTGGTCGACCGGGTGGTGCCCGATGTCGAGGTCTACACGGCCGCCCTTGAACTGGCCGCCACCTTCGCGCAGGGGCCGGTGGCGGCCGTGCGTGCCGCCAAGCAGGCGATCGACCAGGGGCTTGAGACCGACCTCGACACCGGTCTGGAGATCGAGCGGCTCCAGTTCTCCGGCCTGTTCGCGACCGAGGACGCCCGTGAGGGCATGACCGCCTTCACCGAGAAGCGCCGTCCCAAATTCACCGGCCGCTGAGTTCACCGGCCAAGCCGGACTCGGCAGTCGGCGGGATGAGCCGTAGTCAGTCAGTTCATCAGTCGGGCGTCCCTGCTGGCGTGCCAGATTCTGCAGGCCTAGGTAGGCCCGCCCGGCAACGCGGTTGCGAGTGGGGCGTCGCGTCGGTAGAAGCCGTACACACATCCAGCACAGCTATGTGCGTTTTCTCTCACGGCAAGGGTCTGGTCTGCAGGACCTCGCGCAGCTCCCGGCGATAGGCCGAGGAGCCCAGCGCGGGATCGTCGCCCAGCAGGCGCTCCAGGGCGTGGCCTGCCAGCCGTGTCCCGCTGGGCACTCGGCGGGGCACGGGTGGCTCCTTGGTTCCTGTGAGGAATCCCCGAAAACGGCTTACTCCGGAATCCTCCGGTAGCTTGTCGGCCGACCGCGTCCCCCCGATTGCTCGACAAGGCCCCTTGCTTTGAGGTGTCGCAGGACCTTTCGAACATTGGGTGCGGACAGGCCCAGCTCCTGCGCCAACTCCGTGACATTGCGTTCAGCGGCCGCCAGAGCGTCATAAACCCGCAGCTCGGTCTCGTTCAGGTCATGACCCGGCCGGGCCTCTCGGCCCCCCTGCCGCAGCACGACTGTGAACCGAATGGCCGCGTCGACGTAATGGGCGGGCGGGAGCCCGGCGTCCGCCAGAGCATTGGTGACGATCGGGATGCCGGTGGCGAGAGCCTCGACCACCCTGGCTTCCGTTTCAGGGGTACGGACATGCTGGCAGATCGCGACAAGTCGCGCGTTGCGAGCAGAGGTAACGGCATCGTGACCAAGTCGCTCCACCGTGATCCCGTACAGCCCACCCGGATTGGAGATGATCAGCCGATCATGGAGGAGGCGGACCTCCACCGCCATGCCGGCCGACCAGTGATCGAGATCACGATGAAGAAGGGCGTTGGCGATGATCTCGCGGAATGCGAGATATGGGTATGCGGGTCGATCGTGCACGCTACCGTCTGGCGTCGACACGATCACCATGTCGAAACTTCGCCGAGCCCAGGCGAGTGCTTCATCCAGCATCCGGGGAATCGGTCCAGTGATCGTCGTCTGGTTCCGTGCTCGCGAGCCCGGTGGATCCGTAGAGAGCGGTGCTGCCGAAGCCTGGATGACGAAGCGCGGGAACCACTCCTGAGGATGGACTCCCAAGGCCAGCAGGCCGGCGACAGTCGGTGTGCCGTCGGCAAGGGTCACGCCCGCACGCCGGAGCAACTCGGAATCGTCACGGAAACGACCCAGGCCCTGCGGATCGCGGTCACGCGTCGAGCGCAGGAAGGCCGCGACGAGATCACCGTCGAGATCAGCCCGGGTGGCCCCCTCTACCGGTTTGCGGTCGAACATCGGCGGCTGCCTGGCAGCCAGGAATGCCTGCTCCTCAAGAGCGGACAACCGGAAGTCGCCATCGTAGCCCCGGATGTACGCAGCGCCCGACGCGGTGATCCGGCATGGTTTCGCCGAAGGGTCGCACTCGTGAACCCGAGCAACGATCACTGGTGCTCCGTCGACCTCCCCGTCGCTGATCGTGAGCTGGACAGGCGGTGTGAACGATCTCGCCTTCTGCGCCAGACCCTGTTTGAGTGCCTGCGGATCCGCCAGCGGCACAGGCCGGAATCTCGTCGCCTCATCGAGACCGAGGATGACGGTCCCACCTCCCGGATGGTTCGCCAGGGCGCTCAGGGTGGGCGTGAGCGACTGTGGCAGCCCTCCTGCCGCGGACTTCACCTCGACCTCGGTGTGGTCGCCTCCGGTGTGACGGAGTCGATCGACGAGTTCACTCAGATCTTGCTGCACACACCAAATGTAACCACAGGCGAGTTACATTTGCGGCGGTCCTGGTTACATTTGTCGTGCTGCTGGTTACATTTGGCTACAGGCTGTACCGGCTCCGGTCGGATGGGGACATACTTGATCATATAGTCACCTCGTAGAGGTGGTTCATCCACGGCGCAGGGCTCATCTGGGTGATTTGGTCTGTTGACGGTTGTTGACCTTGCTCGGGCTGGATTGCGGCTATCGTGGCGATTCATGATGCGGTTCGTCAGGCGAGTGCTGGCCCCCCTCACTGCCCCGATCTCCAGACGCGTGCGGTCCCGGATCGACGCGAGATACGTCACCAAGGCCGATCACCGGCGGGACATCAAGGACGCGCTCTGGGAGGTCCAGATGCTCCGCCGCGAGGTGGTGTCCCTGCGTAACGAGGTCGACCGGTTGCGGAAGACCGCCAAGGCGTCGGCGGCGCCGGCCCCCGCCCGCGATCCCCGGGTCGCCGAGGCGCATCGGCTGGCGACCGAGACCGCCGACGCGCTGGACAAGGTGCTCCAGAACGAGGTGCGGGTCTGGCAGGCCATCGACGACCTGTCCGCGCGCGTTCCGGTGGCCGAGCAGGTCCGCCACATCGAGCACGCGGAACATGTCGGATAGCGAGGGGCACGGCTCATGCGGGTGGAGTGGACCTTCGACGACGGCGTCTGGCGGCTTGCCTTCCTGCTCCATCCGGAGGACGAGACCATCGGGATGTGCGCCGACGGCCAGCGTCTCGAGCTGCGCACTAACTCGTGCCACGTCAGGCTGCCCAAGGAAGCGGGAAAGCCGTACGTCCACCCCGATCTGCTCGCGGTGGCGGCCTGGACGGTCGTGGCGCCGTGGACCAGGCGGAGGGTGAGCTTCGACCGGCCGATCTCGGCCGGCCTGGCGGAGGCGCTGCGTACCGGCTGGGGCGTGGACGCCGGGCCGGTGGGCGAGGACCGGCGGGACGGGGCGCGTCTGGCGATCTCCTACAGCGGCGGCGCAGACTCGGTGGCGGTGGCGGACATCTTCCCGGACGCGCCGTTCGTGCACTTCCAGCGGGTGAGCCACCCCCGGGTGCCCAACCGGTGGACCCACTACCGTTCCGACGTGCTCGCCCGCCTGGCGCGGCGGACCGGCCGGGAGCTCACGATCGTCCAGTCCGATCTGGAGTTCGTGCTGAGCTTCCCCCGGCCCGGTTACCCCGAGCATCACGCGGTGGCGGTGGGCGCGCTGCTGCTCGCCGACGAGCTGGACCTGGGGGGTATCGCCCTGGGGTACGAACTGGGCTCACGCTGGCTCGGCGGTGACCGTTACGTTCATCGCTACAGTCCGGAGAACCCGATGTGGGCGGCGGACGGGTCGTGGGGGCGGCTGTTCGCCGCGGCCGGGCTGCCGGTCGTGCTGCCGGTCGGCGGGGTCAGCGAGGCCGTCACCATGCGGATCGCGCTCGCCTCCGACCTGCGCGAGCAGGTCCGCTGGTGCCTGCGCGGATCGGGGGACGGCCCGTGCGGCGAATGCGACAAGTGCCTGTACAAGGAGCTGATCCAGGCCGCCGTCGAGCGGCGTCCGCTGCGTACGGCGATCACCGCCGGCCGGGGCATCGCACGCAAGTGGCAGCAGCCACCGCCGTACGGTGGACAGGAGATGATCGAGTACGGCTGCGCGCACGTGCCCGGCATCGAGACGACGCCGTTCGCCCGGGCGGCCGAGTATCTTCAGGCGACCGTCGAGTCGACCCGCTGGCTGGAGCACTGCTACCCGCCGGCGATCGAGGAGATCCCCGAGCGGTGGCGCAAGCAGGTCGACACGTACATGGTGGACTCGGTGGGGCTGATGGACGGGGATGAGGCCCACCGGGTCGAGACATGGGGGACATAACAGGATGAAGATTTATCTATCAGTGGATATGGAGGGCGTCACCGGGCTCACCGATCCGGAGGAGATGCACGCGGGCGGCCGGGGCTACGAACGCGGCTGCGAGCTGATGACCGGGGACGCCAACGCGGTGATCCAGGGGGCGTTCGACGCGGGGGCGCTGTCGGTGCTCGTGAACGACGCGCACGGCTCCACCAAGAACCTCAGGATCGACCTGCTCGACGAGCGGGCCACGCTGATCAGGGGGCCGGGCAAGCCGCACCGCATGGGGCAGGGACTGACGCCCGACTTCGCCGCCGCCTGCTTCGCCGGCTACCACGCCAGGGCCGGGGTACGGCACGGCGTGCTCAACCACACGTGGATGGGCAAGGAGATCCACAACGTCCACCTCAACGGCGAGATCTGCGGCGAGACCAGGCTGGTCGCCGGATTCGCCGGTTCGCTGGGCGTGCCCGTGGCGCTCGTCACCGGTGACGAGGCGGTCTGCGAGGAGGCCAGGGACCTGCTCGGCGATGTCGAGACCGTCGCCGTGAAGAAGGGCGTCGACAAGTTCTCCGCAGAGCTGCTGCCGCCGGGCGTGGCGCAGCGCCGGATCCGGGAGGGGGCCGCCCGGGCGCTCGGCCGGCTGCCGGATTTCCGGCCCTACGTCGTGCCCGCGCCGTACACGCTGGGGGTGGAGTGGAACTCCACGGCGATCGCCGCGGCCTGCGCGATCATTCCGGGCGTGAAGCAGGCGGGCCCACGGCACATCGAGTTCACCACGGACGACTACCACGACATCATGGCGCTGTTCGGGATCTTCTCGATGATCGGCGGCCAGGTGGCGTGCGGCAGCGGCGTCTACGGCTGATCCCAGCACGCCTGATTCGAGAGTGACGAGGTCCGATGGTCGAGGGTGAGGACGGGGGCAGGAGTGGAAGGGGAGACGGGGGATCACTGACGCGGCGCTCCCTCCTGGTGGGGCTCGGCGTCGCCGGGGGAGCGGGGGCGATGTACGCGGCCATGGGGGTGCTCGGGCTCGCCCCAGACCGCCAGGAGCGCGACTACACGCCGCCCCAGCGGTCCGATTTCGCGCTGCGCGGCCGGGCGGCGGCGAAGGTGGTGATCCTCGGGGCGGGGGTAGCCGGGCTCGCCGTCGCCTACGAGCTGGGCAAGGCGGGGTACGACTGCACGGTCCTCGAGGCCCGCGACCGGGTGGGCGGACGCAACCTCACCCTCCGGGGCGGCGACCTGCTGCCCGAGCTCCCCGATCCGCTCGCGTCGTCCGGGGGCGGGGGAGCGCGGCAGGTGCGGGCACAGGGGACCGCCGGAACCCGGGAGGCCAGGACCCAGGAGGCACGGTTCGGCGAGGGCGTCTACTTCAACGCCGGACCGGCGAGGATCGCCCAGTGGATGGTCACGCTCGACTACTGCCGTGAGCTCGGCGTGCCCATCGAGCTGTTCGTCAACGACAACCCCAGCGCGTACGTCTTCAACAGGCGCATGAAGGCGCCGGTCCGGGCGCGTACGGCCCGTGCCGACATGTACGGATATGTCAGTGAACTTCTGGCGAAGGCCACGAACGCCGGAGCACTCGACAGGCGGCTGACCTCCGGCGACAAGGCCGCCCTGCTCGACTTCCTGTCCGGGTTCGGAGACATCGGCGGGAGTTACGACTACGCCGGTTCCGACCGGCGCGGCCTGCGGGTGAACCCCGGCATCGAGGAGGGTGTGCCGCTCGGCGCTCCGCCGCCGCTGTCGGAGGTGCTCGGGTACGGCCTCGGCCGTACGATCGGCTTCCCCCTCGCCTATGACCAGGCGATGCCGATGTTCCAGCCGGTCGGCGGGATGGACGCGATCGTGACCGGCCTGGCCGACGCCGTCGGCCGCGACCGCATCCACACCTCGACCGAGGTCAACAAGATCACCAACCTGGCCGACGGCGTGGAGATCGAGCACTCGGGCGGCTCGGCCATCAGGGCGGACTACTGCGTGGCCGCGCTCCCGCCGCACGTGCTGGCCCGGATCCCCGGCAACCTGGACGCCCGGGTCGTCGCCGCCCTGCGGAGCCCACAGCCCGTGTCGGCGGGCAAGATCGGGCTGGAGTACCGCAGCCGCTGGTGGGAGACCGACGACCGGATCTACGGCGGCATCACCGAGACCGATCTGGACATCTCGCATATCTGGTACCCCTCACACGACTTCCACGGCAGACGGGGGCTGCTGGTCGGCTACTACAACCTCGGGGCCGACGCCGACGCCTACGGCCGGCTGACCCACGCGGAGCGGCAGAAGCGCGCGGTCACGCAGGGCATGAAGATCCACGGGGAGAAGTACCGGACCGAGCTGGTGTCGAGCGTCTCGATCGACTGGCGCCGCCAGCCGCACATCGAGGGCGGGTGGACGGCCTGGCCGTCCTACGAAGGCGGGTTCGGCCTGCTCCAGAGGCCGGCCGGGCGGGTCTACTTCGCCGGAGACTGGCTCACCCACCTCGTGGCCTGGCAGGCCGGGGCGTTGGAATCCGCCCGTAATGTGGTCGCACAACTGCACGAACGCGTGATCAAGGACGGTTGAATGAGTCTCGACTGGATGCCCGTCGCCGACGGCCTCGACCTGCTCGCGGAACCGGTGGCCAAGGCGATCACAGGAGTGGCGGCGCGGGTCGCCCCGATCGACGCCGAGCTCGCGGACACGGCCGCGTTCTGCGAGCGGTACGGCGTGGCCCTGGCGGACTCGGCGAACTGCGTGATCGTCGCGGCCAAGCGGGGCGGCGAGACCCGATACGCCGCCGTCATGGTCCTCGCCACCCACCGGGCGGACATCAACGGGGTCGTCCGCCGCCACCTGGGGGCCAAGAAGGCGTCGTTCGCGCCGCAGCCCGAGGCCGTCGCGCTGACCGGCATGGAGTACGGCGGCATCACCCCCATCGGGCTGCCCGAGGAGTGGCCCGTGCTCGTTGACCGAAATGTGATCGACCGGTCGTTCGTCGTGATCGGCAGCGGGGTGCGCCGTTCCAAGCTGGCACTTTCCGGGAAGGAGTTGGCCGAGGCGACGAACGCGGAGATCATCGCCCTCACGCTCTGACCACCCCCTGGGAAACCCCTGTCCCATGCCGACCGTTGAGTGGACCAGGGATGTGGCGCGTTGGTGCGCTCATGGGCGTTCTTTTAGTCGGTATGGTGCTTAGACAATGAATCAGGACGACCGGCTGGGACCGTACCGGCTGCTGAGGCGGCTCGGTGAGGGCGGCATGGGCGTGGTCCACCTCGCCCTCGACCCACGCGGCAGAGAGGTGGCCGTAAAGGTCCTGCGCTCCGACGTGGCGGGGGACGACGTCGCGCGCAGGCGGCTCTCCCGCGAGGTCGAGACCATGCGGCGGGTGCGCAGCCCGCACATCGCGGAGGTCCTGGACGCCGACGTCACCGGCCTGCGGCCGTACATCGTGACGCGCTATGTGCCCGGCCGGCCGCTCGACGAGATCGTCAAGCAGGACGGCCCGCTGGGCCTGGACGCCCTGCTCAAGGTGGCGGGCGGCATCGCCGAGGCGCTCGCGGCGGTGCACGCGGCCGGGGTCGTCCATCGCGACCTCAAACCGGGCAACGTGCTGATGCTGGACGGCCGGCCCGTGCTCATCGACTTCGGCATCTCCCAGGCCGTCGATGCCACCCGGCTCACCCAGACCGGCATGTTCATCGGCACCCCCGGCTACCTCGCCCCGGAGATCATCGAGGGGCACGAGGCGGGTCCTGAGGTGGACGTGCACGCCTGGGCGGGCACGCTGCTGTTCGCCGCGACCGGCCAGTCGCCGTTCGGCAAGGGCACGCTGGAGATGATCTTCTACAACATCACCTCCGGCCGGTCCAACGTGGCGGCCGCTCCCGAGCCGCTCCAGCCGCTGCTGCGTGCGGCGTTCCAACGCGACCCGGCGAGACGGCCCACGGCGGTGGAACTGGCCGGCTGGGTCGCCAGGCTCACCGGTCCGGCCACCGGCCGACCCCGCGTGCCCGACGAGATCACCACCGTGCCGAACGTCGACGACACCGGCAGCAGGCCCGCGCCCGGCGTCGCCGTCCCCGGCCCGGGGGCCTCCGCCCCGAGACGGGACGAGTTCGTCTCGCTGCTCGGGGACTCACCCGGCCTCGACGGCACGTCCGCGCTCGGCGGTGCCACGGCCCCCGGCGGTGCCACGGCTCCCGGCGGTGCCACGGCTCCCGGTGGTGTCCCGGCCTCCGGCGGGCCGTGGGGCCAGGGGAACACGGCCGGGATCATGGACACCCCCGTGTTCCGCGGCAGACCGGGATCCGGCGCCGCCCCCGTCCAGCCCGTCCAACCCGTCCACCCCGGTCAGCCCGGTGGTCGGCCCGAGGCTCAGGGCGGCGATCCGTTCCCGACGGTACGGGTGACCGGCGAGGACCTGCGCCGGGCGGGCATCGGGCCCGGCGGTCCGATCCAGCCGCGGCCGTCCACCTCCCCGGAGGGGGACATTCCGACCAGGCGGGTCACCTCCGAGGGCGACATCCCGACCAGACGGGTCACCTCCGAGGAATTACGCCAGGCGGTCTCGCAGTCTTTCCCCGAGCAGGCGCAGCGGACCCCCGAGATCTTCAGGAAGGCCGCGGAGGTCTTCGAGCAGACCCCGCACATCCCGCAGTCGCAGCAGGCCCCCTTCCTGCCCACCGCCCAGGTGCCGCCCTACCGGCCCCATCACCAGCAGCATCTCCAGGGGCCGTACCAGCAGCCGTTCCAGCCGCCGGCGCAGCCGCACGCGGGCGGCGTCGTGCTGCACCGATCCAAGACGTACGCCGTGGCCGCCGTGCTGCTGTTCGTGCTCATGGCGTGCGCAGCGGTCATCGCGCCGCTCCTGGTGTGGGTGTTCGCGCTGCCGGCCGTCGTGCTGCTGCGGGCCGCCGACATCGTCCAATCGCGGCTCGACACCCGAAAGCCGGCCGGCGCCGCGCCCACCGACCTGATCGGGGTGCTCGGCCGCCCGGACGCGATCGTGAAGTCGATCGGCGTCACGATCGCGCTCCTGCCGTACGGACTGGTCCTCGGCCTGCCCGTCACGGTGCTGCTGACCCTGCTGGTGCCGTCGGCATCGGTCCTGGCCGCGCTGAGCTGGGGGCTCGCGGTGGCGCTGTGGACCGTCTGCGCCGGGCCCGGGGTCGAGGGGCCGCGCCGTCAGCTGCGGCGGACGTTCACCTCTCTCGCCCCGGGGGACGGCGGGGCGCGCGGGACGATCTGGGGGATCGGGGCCGCGGTCGTGCTCGTGGGGCTCGTCGCACTGGCGAGTTTGGTGGGTAAACAGACTGCTGGGCACTTTTGGGGGCCTGTGGACGTTCTGTCCCTAGTAGAACGCCTTTCGGAGCTGCGGGTCCACATGGGGAGCCGGTGACGGGGGACGACATGTCGACAATCGAAGCTCCGGAGGCTCCGGAGCGGATCGGGCCCTACCGGCTGCTGCGCCGGCTGGGCGAGGGCGGCATGGGGGTCGTCCATCTCGGTCTGGACGGCGAGGGCCGCGAGGTCGCCGTCAAGGTCCTGCATCCGCACGTCGCGACCGACCTCAAGGCACGTGACCGGCTCACCCGCGAGGTCGAGACCATGCGCCGGGTGCGCAGCAGGCGGGTCGCCGAGGTTCTCGACGCCGACCTGACCGGCGCCTCGCCGTACATCGTGACCAGGTACGCCCCCGGGCGGACGCTGGAGCAGACCGTGCTGGAGGACGGGCCGCTCGACGACGGCGGCATCGTCAGGCTCGCCCGCGGGCTGTGCGAGGCCCTGGTCTCCATCCACGCGGCCGACGTCATCCACCGTGACCTCAAGCCGGCCAACGTGATGCTCGTCGACGGCGAACCGCTGGTGATCGACTTCGGCATCGCGCACCTGGTGAACGCCACCCGGCTGACGCAGACCGGGATGTTCGTCGGCACCCCCGGCTACCTCGCCCCCGAGATCATCCGGGACACCGAGATCACCCAGGCGGCCGATGTGCACGCGCTCGCGGCCACCGTGTTCTTCGCGGCGACCGGGCGGCCGCCGTTCGGATCCGGCACGTTCGAGTCGGTCTGTTACAACGTGCTCGAGGGCAAAGCGCAGCTCGACCTCGCACCCGCCTGGCTGCGGGAGTGGCTCCGGATGGCCCTGGCCAAGGAGGCCGAGGCCCGCCCGGCGGCCGCCTCGCTGCTCAAGCTGTCACGGGCGCTCGACCCCTCGGTGACCACGTTCCACGAGAACGGCGCGCGCGACGGCGGCACCCGGCTGCTCGACGCCACGAGCCTCGACGGCGACAGGGCGGGCCCCGGCCCGGCGGCCTACGACGAGACCGCGGTCATCGACGAGGCGGCCGCACATTCGAGCGCCCCGGCACGGCCGGATCGGACCGGCGTCCTGCCGGACGGCCGCTCCGACGACTACGCCGACCTGCTTCCCCCGGTCAACTACGTCGAGCCGGAGCGCCCCCGCCGGGACACGCGACAGCGGCCCGTTTCCGCACCCGGCCCAGCGCCGGTCCCGCCCGCTTACGGCCCGCCGGGGCACGGCCAGGCCCCCGGGTACGTTCAGCCGGCCTATGGCCCGCCCGCCTACGCCCAGCCCGGCTACGCGCCGGGGTACGGCCCGCCGCCGGCCGTCTACCAGCCATATCCCGACCAGCGGGTCGCCGGTTACCCGCCACCCCCTCAGGTGGCGGCACCGCCGACCGCGCCGCCCGTGCCGCCGCAGGCGGTCGCGCGTCCGACCGCCCCGCCGGCGGAGGCCGTGCCGTACGGGCGGGACCCGTCGCGGCCGCGCTACCGTGCCGCGCACCCGGTCCTCGCGGGGCTGCTCCTGGTCGTGCTCGTGGCCCTGGCCTGCCTGCTGCCGGTCACCGTGAGCCTGTTCGCCGTCGTGGCGGCGCTGTGCCTGCGCGTGGGCCATCATCTGCTGAGCGACCTCGCGGCACGCCGATCGATCAGGGGGAGCAGCGGAGCGGACCCCTTCTTGGCGATCCTGGGCACACCCTGGGCGTTGATCAAGTCGGCGCTCGCCACGCTCATCCAGGTCCCGCTGGCGGCGATGTTCGCGATGTGCGTGTGGGGCGGGCTCGTGTACATCGGAAAGATGGGCACCGATCCGGCCGCGGCCTACGCCGCGGGAGCGTTCGTCGCGGGGCTGTTCGTCCTGCCGGGCGGATCGGCGCCGCGGAAGGCGGTCTCGCGGGCGCTCAGCTCGGCGATCCGCAGTCCCGGCGCCGGCATGGTGATCACGATCACGGTGGGCACCGTCGCGCTGTTCGCGGTGATGACGGCGATGTCTGCCGACGCCTCCTGGGCTCCGTGGCGACCGCCCTCGGTGGCGATCGACCACGTCGTGGCAGACCTCAGGCGCAGGGGCGAGGACACGGTCGTCAACCTCGTCGGCGGCCTCATCGGTGACATCATGGACAGGATCGGCCTGGGTTTCCTCACCTTCTGGAACTGACCCGACGCCCGGGAGGGAGCCGAGGAGGAGCGGAGGAGCGGAATGGGTTCACCGGAACACCTGAGCCCTCACCCCCGACACGGGGACCGTCAGGGGAGCCATCAGGGGAACTCCGAGCAGCCGGACCAGGCCGCGGAATCCGGTCTCGAGACAGAACCCGCGCTCCTCGGCCCGTATCGCCTGCTCTCCACGCTCGGCTCCGGCGGATTCGGCGAGGTGCATCTTGCCCTCGACCCGGAGGGCCGCACGGTCGCCGTGAAGATGCTCCACCCGCACATCGCCTCCGACTCCCGCGCGATCGCCCGCCTGGCGCGCGAGGTGGAGACCATGCGCCGGGTGCGCGGCCCGCACGTCGCCGAGATCCTCGACGCCTCCCTGACCGGCTCCCGGCCATACATCGTGACCCGATATGTCCAGGGTCGTGCCCTCAGCGTCGTCATGGCCGATGGTGGGCCGATCGAGGGGGACGATCTCGTCCGGCTCGCGCGCGGACTGGCCGAGGCGCTGGAATGTGTCCACGCCGCCGGGATCGTGCACCGAGACCTCAAGCCCGCCAACGTCATCATCGCCGACGGCGAGCCGTACCTGATCGACTTCGGCATCGCGTGCGCGCTGGAGTCCGCGTCGGTCACGGCGTCGGGAGCGGTCGTCGGCACCCCCGGCTACCTGGCGCCCGAGGTGCTGGAGGGCTGGGCCGCCGGGCCGGAGGCCGACGTGTTCGCCTGGGCGGCGACGGTGGCCTTCGCCGCGACCGGGCGGCAGCCGTACGGCACCGGGCCCGTGACGGCCGTCGCCTATCGGGTGGTCCACCACGAACCCGACCTTTCCGGTGTGCCGTCCTGGCTCGCCCCGCTGCTGGCCGAGTGCCTGGACAGGGATCCCGGAGCGCGGCCGACGGCGGCGAGCCTGGTGGCCAGGCTCGCCGCCGCCTCGCCCGTCGTGTCCTCTCCCGTCCGGGCCCCGCTGCCTTCGGCCGCGCCCACGCTCGACGGGCCCGCCGGTGGGCTCGCCGAGGGGCTGCCCGGTGCGCGTGGCTCCGCGCCCACCAGGGAGTGGCGGCCCCGGGAGAGACGTCCGGAGGGGCGCCCCGACGCGGGGCACCTCGACGCGCGGGCGAAGCACCGGCAGAAGCTGCACCGGCGGTGGGTCATCGGATCGGCCCTCGTCGTCGGCCTGTTCGCCGCGGCGGCCTCGCGGAACCTCCCCGAGATCTCACTGCTCCTGCTCGTGCTGTACGGCATCGGCGTGCTGATCGACGCCGCCTTCGGTCTGGCCGCCAGGGCGCGGGCCAGGCTGGTCGTCGACGCCGCGGGCGGGGTCGGCGTCGTCGCCGTCTACGCGCTGCTCAGCTCGCTGTTCAGCACGATGACGCTGCTCTTCGCCGTCGCCACCGTGCTGTTCCTGCTGATCACCCTCGTCGTCGCGAGCTGATCCGGTCCGTAATCCCTGTGGCTCCAAGCGCATGTGACTGTGGGCAGCGCTTGCCGGATGGGGAGGAGGGCTGCGATAGGTCCGGAACATGCTTCGGTATCGTGATGGCGATGGAGAGGTGTGGCTAAGCTACTCGCGGGTAACATAGCCTTGGCTCCCATTTGGAAGTCGTGCGTCCAGCGTGTGCGTACCCCACGGCACGGAACGAAATCGCGGCGTCAGCCGTACGGAAAGGGGAGGTCGGCCACCGGCCATGAACATCGTCGTCTGCGTGAAGCAGGTCCCCGACACGGCGACCGAGCGCAAGCTGAGGTCCGATGACAAGACACTCGACCGCGATGCCGCCGACGGCGTCGTCAACGAGCTCGATGAATACGCGGTCGAGGAGGCGCTGAAGCTCAAGGAGGCCCACGGGGGCGAAGTGACGGTGCTCACCATGGGCCCGGGCAAGGCCACCGAGACCATCCGCAAGGCGCTCGCCATGGGCGCGGACAAGGCCGTCCACCTCAGCGATGACGCGCTGCACGGTTCGGACGCGCTGTCGACCTCGTACGCCATGGCCCAGGCGCTGAAGAAGATCGGTTTCGACCTGGTCGTCCTCGGCTCGGAGTCCACCGACGCCCGCACCGGTGTGCTCGCCGCGATGCTGGCCGAGCGCCTCGGCGTCCCCCAGCTCAGCCTGGCCAAGAAGGTCGAGGTGAACGGGTCGGCCATCGCCATCGAGCGCCTCACCGACTACGGGTACGACAAGGTCGAGGCATCGCTGCCGGCCGTCGTGTCCGTGGTCGAGAAGATCAACGAGCCGCGTTACCCGTCCTTCAAGGGCATCATGGCGGCCAAGAAGAAGCCGGTCGAGACGCTCGGCATCGCCGACGCGGAGATCTCCGCTGACCAGGTGGGGCTGGCGAACGCGTGGAGCGAGGTCGTCGACTTCGCGGCCGCGCCGCCGCGTGCGGCCGGGACGATCGTCAAGGACGAGGGCGACGGCGGCGCCAAGATCGCCGAGTTCCTCGCGTCGAAGAAGTTCGTGTGAGGGGCTTGGAATGAGTGAGGTTCTGGTTCTCGTCGAGCATGTCGACGGCGATGTCAAGAAGGTCACCCTCGAACTGCTGACGCTGGCCCGGTCGCTGGGCGCGCCGGCCGCCGTGTGGGCCGGGCCCGGCTACTCGGACGCCGCCAAGGCCAAGCTCGCCGAGTACGGCGCGGAGAAGATCTACGTGGCGGACGCCGAGGAGATCACCGGCTACGTCGTGGCGCCCAAGGCCGAGCTGCTGGCCAAGCTCGTGGCGGACAAGGCGCCGGCCGGTGTCCTGGTCGCGGCCACGGCCGAGGGCAAGGAGATCGCCGGTCGGCTGGCCGTCAAGACGGACTCCGGTGTGATCACCGATGCGGTGGGTCTGGGTGAGGGCTTCGTCGCCGACCAGTCGATCTTCGGTGGTGGCGTCAACGTGCGCAGCCGGGTCGCCAAGGGCACGCCGATCGTGGCGGTGCGTCCCAACTCCGCCGCTCCCGTCGCGACGGCCGGTGCCGCCGCCGAGGAGAAGGTGGAGGTCGCCCTGTCGGACGCCGCCCGTGCCGCGCGGATCGTGGAGCGGGTCAAGCAGGAGAAGGGCGCCCGTCCGGAGCTGACCGAGGCCGCTGTCGTGGTCTCCGGTGGCCGGGGTGTGGGGTCGGCCGAGAGCTTCGCCCTCATCGAGAAGCTCGCCGACTCTCTCGACGCGGCGGTCGGCGCCTCGCGTGCCGCCACCGACGCCGGTTGGTACCCGCACCAGTTCCAGGTCGGGCAGACCGGCAAGACCGTGGCGCCGCAGCTTTACATCGCGGCCGGCATCTCCGGCGCGATCCAGCACCGGGCCGGCATGCAGACGTCCAAGACGATCGTTGTGATCAACAAGGACGCCGAGGCGCCGATCTTCGAGATCGCCGACTACGGCGTGGTGGGCGACCTCTTCCAGGTCGTCCCCCAGCTCACCGAGGAGATCGAGAAGCGCAAGTAGCCCTCGCGCGTACGCCGCCCGGCCGCCGGGTTGCCGGGCACAGCGCGATGGGCAGAGCGCTAATCGGGCACAGCGCGATGGGACACACCGCGATGGGACACAGCGCGAACAGGACCCGGCGCTGATGGGAAACAGCGCAATGGGGCATGGCGAAACGGGCTGATCGGACACGGTTCGCCGAAACGAAACGCCGGACGGCGCCGCACCACCCGTGGTGCGGCGCCGTCCGCGTTTCGTGTCCTCACGGCTGGGAGACCGCTCTCTTCCTGGCGGGGGCTGCTCTCTTCCCGGCCGAGGGCCGTTCTCTTCCCGGCAGGGGGCCGCTCTCGTCCCGGCAGGGAGGCCGCCGATCCGACCGGATTCACGCGGCGACGGGCAGGTGCTCGGGGACCCCGCCGGCATCGGCCGCCGTCTTGTCGGCAGCATCGCCGGCCGTGCCGTCGGTCTCATGCGGCCGCGCGCACCCGGCGGGCGGGGCGGCGGTCCTCATGACCGCCGGAAGGAAGCGACCGGCGACCGCGACGAGGAGGCCGAGCGCGACCGCGATGCCCAGCGCGGCGCGCAGGGAGGTCGCGGTCGACAGGAAACCGACGACCACCGGGCCGAGCAGGAGCCCGGCGTAGCCCATCGCGCCCGCCTGGGCGATCGCCGGTCCCGGCCGGTCGGTCGCGGTGCCGGCGAGCGACAGCGCCATCGGCGAGATCGTCGCCACCGAGAGGCCGACGAAGAACATCCCGGTCACCGCGAGGGGAGCGGACGGCGCGGCGATGACGAGGAGGAACGTCGCCGCAGCGGCGGCCCCAGAGGTGACGATCAGGCCGCGTGCGCCGTACCGGTCGCGGAGCCGGTCCCCGCTCAGCCGGGCCGCCAGCATGCCCGCCTCGAACACGGGGTAGCCGAGTGCGGCCACGGACTCGGGGGCGCCGAGCGTGCCGAGGAGATACAGGCCGTTCCAGTCGGCCACGACTCCCTCGATCATGAAAGCGCCGAACGTGATCGCGCCGAGCAGATAGACGATGCCGGGCATTCTGCCCCGTTTGCCCGACGTGCCCCTCGTGCCGGAGGCGCCTTCGGCGGCCGGTTCCGAAAGGTAGGTGCGGCCGATCGCGAGCGAGGCGGGCAACGACACCAGGGCGATCATCACGAGATGGGCGGTGAAGGACAGGCCGGCCGCGATCGCCGCCGTGCCGAGCAATCCCGCCGAGATCGCGCCCACGCACCAGCCGGCGTGCATCCCGCTCATCAGCGGCCTGCCGTACGCCTGCTCGACGGTCGAGCCCTGGGCGTTCATGCCCACGTCCACGACGCCGAACGCCATGCCGAACAGGGTCGCGGCCGCGACCATGGTCGGGAAGGAGGGCGCCACCGCGACGAGCACCAGCGAGGCGGCGCACAGGGGAGCGGCCACCCTGAGCACGCCGCTGCTGCCGACCTTGGCCATGACGACGCGCATGAGCTGCATGGTGAGCAGCGCACCGAGCCCCCAGCAGAGCAGCGCGACGCCGACCGACGACTCGGTCAGTTGGAGCCGGTGGACCAGCGCGGGCAGACGTACGGTGAACGTCCCGCACAGCAGACCGGCCAGAGCGAACGTGAGGACCGACCCGTAACGGGCCGCCCCCAGGGCGCGGGTCATCACGGCCTCCTTTCCTGGAAGTTTTCAAGCGTGTGAGATGAGGGGGATGGGAGAGCGCGGCCGAGATCCGCGCAGGATGGCCGGCGCCACCGCGTGGCCGCGCGCAGACGCGCGGCGGGTGCCGTACGGCGAGACGTGTCCGCCGGAGCACCTGTACGGCTCGGCAGGGCGGTCGTGCGATGCGGTGCGAGGCGGGTGCGAGGCGGTCAGGCGTTACGGGGGAGTCGTTATGGCGATCGGCTACAGCAATTCGAGCAACCGCCGGTGGACCGCCGCGTAATCGATGGTCGAGGGGCTGTGGGTGGCGACGTCCCAGAGACCCTCACAGCTGAGGCGTACGACCTGGGACGTCAGCGGATCGGGCTCGTCGTCCAGCCCGTGGGTATGCCAGCGGGCCATCGCCTCGCGAAGCGGTGCGAGCAGCCCGGGGTCTCCCGCGGCCCCGGTGACCACGGCCCAGCGTCGCAGCCGGCCGCTCTCGACGGCCTCGAACGTGGCGGCCAGGTAGGCCCGGGTGTACGTGGGTTCGTGCTGCGCCTCGACCAGCGCGTCGAAATCCGCGATCAAGCGCTCGATCATGGCTTTGATCAGGACTTCCTTGCTCGCGAAGTGATAGAGAAGGCCGCCCTTGCTGACGCCGGCGCGCTCGGCGACCGCGGCCAGGGTCAGGCCCTGGACGCCCTGATCGTCGAGCAGGCACTCCGCCGCGTCGAGTAGCTCATCCCTTCTCATGGACCGTACTATACCGTCTGGACGGTTCAGTATGCGAATCCGGGGATCGCCTGAACGGCGGTCCCGGATAGGCTTGTTCAGCTGAGGCCGGGTCTGGAGGGGCCGTGGGAACCGCATATCTTGACCATGCCTCGACCACGCCGATGCTTCCTGAGGCGATCGAGGCCATGACAGCGCAGCTGGGACAGGTGGGCAATCCGTCGTCCCTGCATGCCGCCGGCCGTCGCGCCCGCCGCGTGGTGGAGGAGTCACGTGAGACGATCGCGAGCGCGCTGGGCGCCCGCCCGAGCGAGGTCGTGTTCACCGCCGGCGGCACAGAGGCCGACAATCTGGCCATCAAAGGGCTGTTCTGGGCACGCGAACGCCGACGCATCCTGATCAGCGCGGTCGAACACCACGCCGCCCTCGACCCCGCCCGGTGGCTGGCCGACCGGCACGGTGCGATCGTCGAACTGCTCGAGGTCGACGAGCACGGGCGGGTGCATCCCGACACGCTGCGTGCGGCCATCGAGCGCGACCCCGACGACGTGGCCCTGGTCAGCGTCATGTGGGCCAACAACGAGGTCGGGACCGTACAGCCGATCCGCGTCCTCGCCGCCATCGCCCACGAGCACGGGGTCCCGTTCCACACCGATGCGGTGCAGGCCGTCGGCCAGCTTCCGGTCGGGTTCGCCGAGTCGGGCGTAGACGCGATGACGGTCTCCGGCCACAAGGTGGGCGGGCCGATGGGCGTCGGCGCGCTGCTGCTGGCCCGGGGCGCCGACCCGGTGCCCGTACTGCACGGCGGAGGTCAGGAGCGCGACGTGCGTTCCGGGACGCTCGACGCCCCGGCGATCGCCGGGTTCGCTGCGGCCGTAGAGGCCGCGGTCGAGAGCCGGGCCGTCACCGCGGAACGGCTGTCGACACTGCGCGACGACCTGATCGAGCGTGTCCGGCAGGCCGTGCCCGACGTGGTGCTGAACGGCGATCCGGTCGATCGGCTGCCCGGGAACGCCCACTTCTCCTTCCCCGGCTGCGAGGGTGACGCGCTGCTCATGCTCCTCGACGCCAAAGGCGTGGAATGCTCCACCGGCTCCGCCTGCTCGGCGGGCGTGGCCCAGCCGTCACACGTGCTGCTCGCGATGGGACAGGACGGTGTCCGCGCCCGCGGTTCGCTGCGCTTCTCGCTCGGTCACACCTCGACGAAGGCGGACGTCGACCGCGTGGCCGAGGTCATCGGCCACGTCGTCGAACGGGCAAGACGTGCCGGCATCCTCATCTGATGCCGACCCTCCCGCGGTGATCTTGCAGTTTCTCGCACCCGTCCCGCTTTACCTGCGAGAACGCCTTTTGTGATCTTGTAGAAACTCGCACGGATCGTGCTTGAGCTGCGGAAACAGGGTCCGTGATCTTGCGGTTTGCGGCGGACTGCAAGATCACGAACTTTGAAATCCCAGGTCGCACGGCCATCCACAGAATTTCTGCAAGATCACTGGAGGTGTCGCCGCAGCTAGCCGCTGGTTTCTGCGAGAAATCGCAAGATCACGGGGGAGGGGTGGGCTCGCGCCTTCGCCCCTCAGGTGAGGAAGTGGGCGACCTCGCTCCAGGAGGGGTCGTCGGCCACCTCGACCTCGGCCTTGCCCTCCTTCCAGGTCGCGGCGAGATCGTTGATCGCGCTCGCCGCCTCGCCCTTCGGATCGGCGTACACGTGCAGGGTCCGCACGCCGTCGGCGCTCATGTGCGCGGCGAGCACGGCCGTGCCGAGCGTGCCGAGCAGGCCGGTGAGCCGCTCCTCGAAGTCGCGCAGCGCGTCGAGAGACTCGCCCGAGGGCTGCCCGTCGGAGTCGGAGTTCCGGTACGGCAGGCCGATCGCGATGTGCTGGTCGTTGAGCGGATGGTCGACGGGCCGGAGCGGATAGCGGGCGAAAGCGGTCACCCGGCTGCCGGTGGCGGTCTTGCCCTCCATCAGCATCCACTGCTCGTCCGCGAAGCCCTTCGCCAGGTCGGCGATCACACCGGGCAGGTGGATCGCGGGGAACGCGTCGATCGGCTCGAACTCCGCCGGGACGATCTCGCCCACCCAGCGGGCCACGTCGTCCTCGCCCAGCAGCCAGTCGAGCGCCATGAGCGAGGCGTCCATCCGGGCCTCGTCCTCCAGGTCTGGAAATATCGGATGGAAGACGGAAACCTCGGCGCGGGGGGCGTTCGGTGGCGCCTGTACGGCCACCACCAGCCGGTTCAGGTCGAACTCCCGGCCCTCGACCTCGACGGACAGCTCCGCCGCCTGCGGCTTGGCCTGCCTGGACGGGTGGAACTCCCACAGCTCGTCGGCGGGCGGCGCGGCAAGCGCCCACCGGTGGGTGAACGACCGCAGCTCGGGGTCGTTGCACGCGCTGACGACCAGCGCGTACTGTGCCGTGCCGCCCGGTGCGATCTCCCACACCAGGGACGGGTGCATGGCGTTGACGGCCGATTCGAGCGCCTCCGCGAGCGCCTCGGCGTTCCCCGCCTCGACCTGCGCGTCGATCTCCGGGCGGGCCTGCGCCCACCAGGTCCAGAAATCCGCCATGGCCTTGGCCGCATCGGCCGGCGTGTTCTCGCGCCCGAACAATCGCATGACCCCGCATCCTCCCAGCTCCACACCGCCGATGCCAACGTGGGCCCGCCGCGGAGGTAATCTCGAAACGCTATGGCTCACACCACAGGGGACCCCATTGGCGCCGGCCGGCCCGGTCGCCGGCTGCGCGTGCTCGCGGCCATGTCGGGCGGGGTGGACTCCGCCGTGGCCGCCGCCCGGATCGCCGAGGCCGGCCACGACGTCACCGGCGTCCACCTGGCGCTCTCGTCCAACCCCCAGTCGTACCGGACCGGCGCGCGCGGCTGCTGCACCCTCGAGGACGCCCGCGACGCCCGGCGCGCCGCCGACGTGATCGGCATTCCCTTCTATGTGTGGGACATGGCGGAACGGTTCCACCGCGACGTGGTCGAGGACTTCGTCAACGAGTACGCGGCGGGCCGCACCCCCAACCCGTGCCTGCGCTGCAACGAGAAGATCAAGTTCGAGGCCGTGCTCGACCGGGCCCTCGCACTGGGCTTCGACGCGGTCGCCACCGGCCACCATGCGCGGCTCGTCGACGGCGTGCTGCGGCGCAGCGTCGACGAGGGCAAGGACCAGTCGTACGTGCTGGGCGTGCTCACCCGTGAGCAGCTCGCCCACGCGATCTTCCCGCTCGGCGACTCGACCAAGGCACAGGTGCGGGCCGAGGCCGCCCGGCGTGGGCTGTCCGTGGCGGACAAGCCGGACAGCCACGACATCTGCTTCATCGCCGACGGCGACACCCAGGCGTTCCTCGCCGAGCGCCTCGGAGCCGCGGACGGGCCGATCGTCGACGCGCTGACCGGCCGGGTCGTCGGCAACCACCAGGGTGCGTACGGCTTCACCATCGGCCAGCGCAAGGGCCTGCACATCGATCACCCGGCCGCCGACGGACGGCCGCGCTATGTGCTGTCGATCGAACCGGTGTCCAACACGGTCACGGTCGGGCCGCGCGACTCCCTCCAGGTGCGGATCATCGTGGGCGGGCGGCCGGTCTGGAACGGCCCGCTGCCCGAGCCGTACGAGCCGATCGTCTGTGCCGTGCAGCTGCGCGCCCACGGCGAGGTGTACGGCTGCCGCGCCCAGTTGTCGGGCGGCGAGCTGCACATCGAGCTCGACACCCCGGCCACGGGCATCGCCCCCGGCCAGGGTGCCGTTCTCTACGACGGCGACGTGGTCATCGGGTCGGCCACGATCGCCTCGGCCGCCTGACGGACCGGCCGATCGACTAGAGAGTCGATCAGGTAGCTGCCATCCGGGGGCAGGGAGCGGAACAGGAGGGAGCGAGGACCGCACGGGAAGCCCGCGGCCGGCGGGTTCGCAGCGGACCGGAGCTTCCTCCCGGCGCAGTGACCGGAGCCGCGGCAGCGGTGACGACACCTGACCGATGCTCTAGGGCACCTCGACGGACTCGCCGACCGGGATGCGGCGGAAGTCGGCCTTCTGACGGTCGGCCTCCATGCCGATCCAGTTGTCGACGACCTTCAGCCCGACCTCGTTGAGCAGGCCGTCGTGCGTGCTGTAGGCCCGCTGCGGGCGGACCTCGCGGAGGTAGGCGACCATGTCGGTCGTCTTCATCCACGGCGCGTTCGTCGGCACCAGCAGCGTGGGCACCTCGACGCCGGGCGGGGTGAACGCGTCACCGGGGTAGAAGACCTCCTCGTCCACCAGGAAACCGACGTTCTGCACGACCGGCACGTCCGGATGGTTGAGCGCGTGCCATTCGCCGACCACCTTCACCCCGAACCCCGCCGTCGTGAAGGCATCGCCGTCCCGAACCACCTGTATCTTCGCCGGGATCTCGCCGAGCTGATCGGCCACCGACCGACAGGTGAAGATCTCCAGGTCCGGGACCGCCTTGCGCAGCAGCTCGGCGTCCACATGGTCGAAATGCTCGTGGGTGATCAGTACGGCGCTCGCCTCGTCGAGCAGCCCCTCCCCGCTGAACGATCCCGGGTCGATCACCAGGGTCGAACCGTCCTTCTGCAGCCGCCAGCACGCGTGCCCGAGTTTGGTGAGTCTCATAGTGCCTAAGCTAGTGCCGTGCAGGATTATCCATGGGAGGAGGCCACGGCCACCGGCGTGGGCTCGCATCCGGGCGACGACCGCGAGGCCCACATGGAGGCCCTCCGTACGGCCTTCGGCGAGCTGCCGATGCCGTATCTGCCGGAGCTGCCCGGCCGGGGCGTCGGCGCCGACATGATCGGCAGGAGCGCTTCGCTGCTGGTCGAGCTGCCGGTGGAGGTGCAGCCGTCGGGGTGGCGGTTCACCGACGGGGTCGGCCGCGACCTCAAGCGCGCCCGCGACCACCTCGCCCGCGACCTCGACGGGCTGGAGGAGGTCGCCCAGGGATACGCGGGCCCGCTGAAGATCCAGGCGTGCGGCCCGTGGACCCTGGCCGGGGCCGTCGAGCTGCGGCACGGTGACAAGGCCCTCGCCGACGCGGGAGCCGTACGGGACCTGACCGAGTCGCTCGCCGAGGGGATCGCCGGGCACGTGGCGCAGGTGCGACGGCGGGTCCCGGGAGCCCGTGTGGTCGTCCAGCTCGACGAGCCCGGCCTGCCGGGAGCGCTGGCGGGCACGGTGCCGACCGCCTCCGGATTCGGGCGGCTGCCGGCCGTCGAGGCCGTGATCGCGGGCGAGCGGCTCAGGGCGGTGCTCTCCGCGCTGGGCGACGGCGTCTTCCCGATCGTGCACTGCTGCGCGCCGGACGTGCCGTTCGAGGTGCTCCGTACGGCCGGGGCGCGTGGGATCTCGCTCGACGCGTCGCTGCTGCGGCGGCGGGACGAGGACGCGATCGGCGAGGCGATCGAGGCGGGCGTCGCGTTCTTCCTGGGAGTCGTGCCGGGGACCGACAGCAGGCTTCCCGACGTCGGTGTGGTGGCCAAGCCCGCGCTGGAGCTGTGGCGCCGGCTCGGGTTCACCCCCGCGCGGCTCGCCGAGCAGGTGGTGCTCACGCCCGCGTGCGGGCTCGCCGGGGCCTCGCCGCGCTATGCGCGTGCCGCGTTAGCCCGCTGCCGGGACGCCGCCCGGGTGCTGCGCGAAGACCCCGCTGACGGGTGAGATGACGGTCGGGAGCGACGGACGACGCGGTTGTGCCGCCGGGGGCCAGGCTCATCTGTAAGTGTTCTGCAAGCGCGATCGCCTATCTCTTGACGTGCTGGTAGTCCACAGTTCAGGAGAAGATCCATGCGAAGCGCTCCGCGCCTTCTGCTCACCGCAGCTCTGTCCACGGTTCTCGGCGCAGGACTCGTCGCCACCTACCCGTCCGCCGCTTCGGCCGCGTCCACCGCTTCCACCGCCTCCGCCACTTCCAGCGCTTCCGCTGCCTCGGCCGCCTCCGTCTGGCGCTGGGGGCCGTTCGCGTCCTCGGACGCCAGAGGCTGGGCCATCGGCAACGTCAGGTCCGGCAGGTCGGGCATGCGCGTCTCGGGCGATCTCTACGACAGAAGCGGGGCCCGTACGTGCACCTGGATCAAGGTCAAGTGGCTGACGGACCGCGGCAGGTACCGCACCGCGAAGTTCCGCAACTGCTCGCACTCCAAGCCGCGCGCGTTCCGCGTGAACACGGGATACATACTGCTCGCCAACGCCCAGGTCTGCCGGGGCACCTCGAAGAGGATCACCGGGAAGTGCTCGCGGTGGCGGCAGGTCTGGGCCCAGGGCGGAAGGTGACCCTCCGCCGGGCCGGTCACGGAGCCGAGGGGGCCGGACAAAACGGAATGAAAGTCGGCTAGGAGCGGTCTACCGTATTTCTGGATCGCTCTTGAGCCGAGGTGCCGCGTGGTCTGGCGCGACCTTCGGCGGACCGATCAGCGGGAGCCGCACCCTGTCCTCGGTGCGGCTCCCGCACCGCTTGTGGGCGGTCGCGGCGTCGAATGTCGGTCGGCGGAGATACCGTTTTCCCTGGGTCGTCCATCTGGGCAGCTGACGAGGGGAGACGGGCGTGACCGAGCAGGTGAACGAGGCCGAGGGCGCGGTGGTCGAGGCCGCGCCGGCTGAGGCCGCGCCGTCGGCGGCGCGCGAACGGCACGCCGAGCTCGCGGAACTGATCGAGGATGCCAACTGGCGCTACTACGTGCTCGACTCGCCCACCGTGAGCGACGCCGAATACGACAGGTGGATGGGAGAGATCAGGGCGCTGGAGGAGGAGCACCCCGACCTGCGCACGCCCGACTCCCCCACGCAGAAGGTGGGTGCGCCGATCTCCACCGAGTTCGCCGCCGTCACCCACCTGCAGCGGATGGAGAGCCTCGACAACGCTTTCGACAACGAGGATCTGGCGGGCTGGGAGGCGCGGGCCCAGAGGTTGATCGAGGCCGACCCGGGGCCCTACCTGTGCGAGCTGAAGATCGACGGCCTGGCCGTGGCGCTCGTGTACGAGAAAGGACGCCTGGTGCGCGCCGCCACCCGTGGCGACGGACGCACAGGGGAGGACATCACGCCGAACGTCCGCACGCTGCGTGATGTGCCGGACCGGCTGACCGGCGACGACGTGCCCGACCTGCTCGAGGTGCGCGGCGAGGTCTTCCTGCCGGTGGAGGGTTTCACGCGGCTCAACGAGCAGCTCATGGACGCGGGCAAGGCGCCGTTCGCCAATCCGCGCAACTCGGCGGCGGGCTCGCTCCGGCAGAAGGACCCCCGGGTCACCGCGCAGCGGCCGCTCCGGATGATCGTCCATGGCGTCGGCAAGTGGGAGGGCGCTCAGCCGCCCAAGACCCAGTCGGAGATGTACGAGCTGCTCGGCTCCTACGGTTTCCCGGTCAGCGACCGCTATCGGGTCGTCCGGACGCTGGACGAGGTCCGCGAGTTCGTCGCGCACTACGCCGAGCACCGCCACGATCCGGAGTACGAGATCGACGGCGTGGTGGTGAAGGTGAACCGGATCGCCGTGCAGCGGCAGCTCGGTTCGACCAGCAGGGCGCCGCGATGGGCGATCGCGTTCAAATATCCGCCGCAGGAGGTCACCACCAAGCTCCTCGACATCCAGGTCGGGATCGGCCGCACCGGCCGCGTCACGCCGTACGCCGTGATGAAGCCGGTCGTGGTGTCCGGCTCGACCGTGGAGCGGGCCACCCTGCACAACGCCTTCGAGGTCGAGCGCAAGGGCGTGCTCATCGGCGACAGCGTGGTGCTGCGCAAGGCCGGCGATGTCATCCCCGAGATCGTCGGTCCGGTGGCCGACCTGCGGGACGGCACCGAGCGGGCGTTCACGATGCCGACCCACTGCCCGGAGTGTCAGACCGAGTTGGCCTACGAGCGGGAGGGCGACGCCGACCTGCGCTGCCCGAACGCCCGTGCCTGCCCGGCCCAGCTCCGTGAGCGCATCTTCTTCGCGGCGGGGCGCAACGCGTTCGACATCGAGGGGCTGGGCTATGTGGCGGCCACCGCGCTGACCCAGCCGCTGCCGCCGCAGGAGCCGCCGGTGCGCACCGAGGCCGATCTGTTCGACCTCACGATGGACCGGCTGCTGCCGATCCGGTCGGTCGTCCGCGACCCGGACACCGGCCTGCCGAAGACCGACCCCGAGACCGGTGAGCAGAAGGTCGTCAGCTTCTTCGCCAACAAGTCGGGCGATCCCAGCAAGAACGCCCAGACGATGCTGGAGCAGTTGGAGAAGGCCAAGGCACAGCCGCTGTGGCGGGTGCTGGTCGCGCTGAGCATCCGGCACATCGGGCCGCCGACCGCGCGGGCGCTGGCCGAGGAGTTCCGCTCCCTCGACGCGATCGCGTCGGCCTCGGAGGAGGAGTTGGCGGCCGTCGAGGGCATCGGCCCCCGGGTCGCGGCCACCATCCGTGAGTGGTTCGAGGTCGACTGGCACCGCGAGATCGTCGACAGGTGGCGGGCCGCCGGGGTGCGCATGGCCGACGAGCCCCCGGCCGGGCTGGAGGTGCGGACGCTGGAGGGCCTGACGTTCGTCGTCACCGGCACGCTGGCCGACTTCAGCCGTGACGAGGCGAGCGAGGCGATCACCGGCCGAGGTGGCAAGGTCACCTCGGCGGTGTCGAAGAAGACCGGCTTCGTGGTGGTCGGGGACAACCCCGGCTCCAAATACGAGAAGGCCGTCAAGCTCGGCATCCCCATCCTCAACGAGGAGGGCTTCCATGTCCTCCTGGAGAAGGGGCCCGATGCCGCCCGCCCCCTCGCCGTCACCCCAGAGGAATGACCCAGGAGCGGTCGGGCGGCGGTGGCCGAGACCAGCGGGGCGGCCACCGCCGACCGTCCGTCAGCGGCTCATAGCCCCGAGCACTGTCCGGTCCTGGGACCGGACACCGTGTTCGGGCGATCACTGTTGATCGGCGCGGGGGAGTTCCCGGTGCACGACAGCGGTCCGCTGATCCGGTTGCCGGCGACCATCGGCGCCCGGTTGCCGTCCAGGCGCACCGGACCGCTGACGGTCAGCCCGTCCAGTGTCACCTCTTCGGATCCGGAGATCGTTATCGGCCCGCTGATCGTCGTCTCCAGCAGCGTCACCTGTCCTGCCCCCGAGGCGCTGATCTGCCCGCTGACCCGCGATCCGGTGACGAACAGACCGGCCCCCGGCCGTACCGACACCGGACCCGACACCGTCGCACCGTCCAGGCAGGTGATCCCCGAACCGACCGTCAGCGGGCCGCTGTGCCGGCCGCCGATGGTCTTGGTGCAGACCGGCAGAGTCCGCACGCCGACGAGGATCGGGTCATGATCGCTGGAGCGGTACGGCGTGGCCGGCTCGAACAGGTCGCCGGCGAAGTAGTTGTAGCGCGAATATTCGGTCAGCACCGACTCGACGGAGTTGATGTTCCACACGTCCACGCCATGCACGGAGGCGAGTGCCGCGGCGTTGCCGAGGACATGGTCGAGCGAGCCCACCGTCTCGTCGAAGACGTACGTGTGCTCCTTCGCGAACTCCGCGTTCAGGTCGGTGTAGCCCGCGTCGTAGAGAACCCGCATCGGGTCCTCCTGCGTGTAGGCGTTGAAGTCGCCGAGCAGGAACACCGCCCGCGTCCCGGTCTCCGCGACCAGGGAATCGGCGAAGTCGACCAGTGCCCCTGCCTGCTGCACCCGGTCCTGGGTCCAGCAGCCTTGCCCGTCACCCGGATCGGTCGTGCCGCCGCACCCCTTGGACTTGAAGTGGTTGGTGATGACGAGAAAGCGTTTGCCGCTGCCGACCGCGGCGAACTGCTGGGCGAGCGGCTCACGGGCGTTGTGGAAGGCGGGGGAGTCGGTGAGGATCGTCGAGGACCCCACCGGCGTGACCGCTGCCGGACGGTAGACGAAGGCGTTGCGAATGACGTCCTGGTCCGTCAGGTCCGGCTGCTTCTCCGGCGACCTCGCATAGTCCCAGGTGCCGGGACCGGCGTCGGCGTTGAGCGCGTCGACCAGCTTGGACAGCGCGTCGTCGCGGTCCTTGCCGAACTTGGCGGAGTTCTCGATCTCCTCCAACGCCACCACGTCGGCGTCGAGGCTGTTGATCGCCTTGACGATCTTGCCCTGCTGCCGTTCGAGGTTCTGCGTGTCCCACGCTCCGCGGGCATCGCAGCCGCCGCTGACCGAGATCGGGTCGCCGTCGCGGTCGGTGTAGGCCCTGCAGCCCGGCAGATCCACCCCGAGCGTGGTGAAGTAGTTCAGCACGTTGAACGTGGCGAGCCGCACGTCACCGCCCACCGGCTCGGGCGACGTGGTGCGGGTGTTCCGGAACGCCACCGCGTCCGACGCCCCGCCGGTCAGCGGCCCGGTCGGCTGGAACTTCCACTCGTCGTTGCGGTAGTCGAAGATCATCGCTTCGGAGAAGACGACCGAGGCTCCGGTGCGCACGGGGGTGGTCCTGGTGAGGTACGGAACCTGACCGTTGCCGGGCGTACGAGCCGACCGGCCGTCGTCGAGCACCACCCGGCGGGCCCGGTTGTCCGCCGCCACCGCGTCGGCCTCGGCTCCCGGGCGGGCGGCGTCCGTGGGCTGACGCAGCGGCGTGTCCCCGGCTGCGAGGGTGATCGACCCGAACGCGTTGTCGCCCCATCCGCCGAGGTCGTACGTGTCGGAGACCGTGTACGCGCCGGTGGGCCGGACGAGCATGCCCTCGAACCTCTCCCGGGTGACCTCGTCGCGGGGCAGGACGAACTGCACGGGCTTGACCGCCTCGGCCGGCTCGTCGAGGATCGTCAGGCCGGACGCCGGGACCGTGATCTCGGTGAGCCCGAAGTATTCGCTGACCTTGCCGGTGACCCGGACGTGGTCGCCGATCCGCACCTGGTCGGCGACCCCGGAGGAGAACACGAAGATCGCGTCTGAGGCGGTGCGCCCGCTCATGTCCGAGTCCCCGCCCGTGCCCGGGGCCTGGATGTAGTAGCCGTTGAATCCACCGGTCGGATAGGTCGCGGTCACGACGCCGGACGTGGTGACGGTCCTGCCCTCGTACGGCGACGAGGCGCCGGTGCCCTGGATCTCCGCGATCGGCACATGGCCGGGGTCTGGGCCTGGACCGCCGCCGGAGCCGTTGCGTGACCCGAGGGTGTTCGGGATCGGACCCGTCCACTTCCCGTCGATCTTCTGCAGAGAGTGGCCGACCGGCGTGCCGGAGGCTTCCCTGACGCCGATGTCGGTCGAGGTCATCCCGGCGGCCGGACCGTTCGACCCGGTGAACACGCCGTCGTAGGAGATGAGCTCGACGGCCTGCCCGTCCGGATCGACCAGGGCGATGCCGTCCCGCGGTCCGTTCTGCAGGCCGTTCTGGGCGTACTCGACGACCACGACTCCGGCGGCCGGCGCGTTGCCGGACAGGTCCTCGCTGGTGCCGTTGATCGTGCCCGGCGACGTGTAGACGACGGCCGCGTCGGCCACGTTGCCGTTATAGCGGACGATCTTCCAGCCGGTCAGATCGAAACCGGCCGGTGCCTCGATCTCCACCGCCTCGCCCTGGTCGGCGCCGACGTTGTCGTAGTGGATCTCGCTGATGAACGGGGTGAATTCTTCGGCCGCCGCCGCGGGTACGGAGACCAGCCCGGTCATCGCCACGACCGCGGCGGTGGCGGTGGCGACGAATGGCGCACTGCGCCGCCTTAAACGCATCCTGTCCCTCTTCTCGTCGGTGGTGCTGAGGCCCCCGAGTGAGTGGTGTCATGAGTGCGCGGTGCCATGAAGGTGCGAGGGGCGATGGCGCAGAACGTTCGTCCACGCCACCGCCCCTGATACGGCTTGGACCGCCGCCTCGTGGGTCAAAGCCCCGCGCACTGTCCGGTCCGGGGACCGGACACGGTGTTGACCTTGCCGTCGTCGGTCGGCGCCGGGGAGTTTCCGCTGCAGCTCAACGGCCCGCTGATCCGGTTGCCGGACACGATCGGCGTGTCGGCCACCCGGTTGCCGGTCAGGCTGACCGGACCGTTCACCGTGGAGTCCAGGATGGTGAGCCTGCCGGTCGCGCCGTTGACCGTCACCGGACCGTTGACCGTCGCCCGGTCCAGCGAGACATCGGCGGCCTTCGACGCGCTGATCGGCCCGCTGACCGTGGCGCCGGTCGCGTAGAGGCTCGCGCCCTTCCGGACGGTCACCGGTCCGGAGACCGCTGCTCCGTCCCGTAGGCAGGTGACGCCGGAACCCGCCACGAGGGGGCCGGCGTGGCGGCCGGTGATCGTGACCGTGCAGGTGGGCCCGGTGTCGGCGGCCAGTGGGATCGCCACGGTGACCGTCGTGCCGGTCGTCTTGCCGGTGACGACGAGGTCCGCGATTGTCGCGCCCTCCTGCGCGGCGTCGGCGGGCACCGCGAACTCGACGGTCGTACGGCCGACCTCGTCGGTGTTGTCGGTGCTCGCGTCGGCCGTGGCGTCGACCGCGAAGGTGCCGACCTCCCGGCCGGCGAACGTGGCCGTGACCTTCTCGTCCTTCGGCTCGACGGTCGTGAACAGCAGCGACGACAGGCCGACCGTCACCGGGTCACCGGCCTTGAAGCCACCCGATGGCGCGTCGAACCGCACGCCGACCGCGCGCTGCGCGTGATCAGGAGCGACGGGGGAGTTCTCGCCCAGGTAGGCGACCATGGACTGCAGGTCGACCTGGCCGGTGTCCCGCTTGTCCGCCCCTTCGTTCAGGGTGCCGAAGTTGTCCCCTCCCGAGGCGAGGAACGAGTTCACGACCACGCGGTAGGACTTGGCCGGGTCCAGCGGCTTTCCGTCGAGGGTGACCGAGGTGATGTGCCGGCCCTTGGGCGCGGCCGGGTCGTAGGTGTAGAAGAGCCCCTTGGACACGCCGAGCTTGAGGAAGGGACGGCTGGCCCCCTCGGGCTGCCACTGCTCCTCGAGCACCTGGACGATCTGCTCACCGGTCAGCGTCATCGTGACCAGGGTGTTGGCGAACGGCTGGACCTCGGCCGCCTCCTTGTAGGTGACGGTGCCGTCTTCCTCGCCTTCGGTCCGGTACCTCATGTCCGTACGGAGCCCGCCCGGGTTCATGAAAGCGATCTCGGTGGCCGGGTCGGTGGCGCGAGCACCCGCGAGTTGCGCGTCGGCGACGAGGTTGCCCAGGGTCGATTCGCCGCCGCGGTTCTCGGTCGTGCCGTTGGACTGGCGGGCCCGGTTGAAGTCCGCGGTGATCTCACCGAGCTTCCGCGCGCCCTCCCTGCCGGCCACCTCGACGGCGTCGTCCACGATTCCCTTGACCGACGGATCGGGGCCATAGAGCGGCTTCCACGAGCCGTCCGCCTGCCTCTCGGTCAGCGGGACGATCTCCGAGTCGACGTCGACCGCCTGCTTCTTGACCTTGTCGTACGTGAACGTGATCTTGTTGAGGTTGTAGCCGTACTGTCCCGCCGACACGACCGGGCGCACGGTCACCGGACGTTTCTCGTCCTGCCACTCCTTGACCGGGATTTCGTGGTCATAGGACAGGTGGGTGTGGCCGGAGATGATCGCGTCGAAGTTCTTGTCGACCCCGGTCACGATCTTGCCGAAGTCGCTCGCCGGGTCGACCGCCGACTCGTATGCCGTGGTGGCCGCGCCCTCGTGGACGAGCAGCACGACGATGTCGGCCCCCTCCTTGGCCTTCAACTCGTCGGCGACCTCATTGACCGTACGCGGGATGTCCAGGATGTCGAGCATGGAGATGCCCGAGGGGGTGACGAGTTCGTCGAGGTGCTCGGTCACCGCGCCGACGAAGCCGACCTTGACCCCGTCGATCTCCTTGACCCAGGACCTGGTGAGCTCCCGATATCTGTCCCGGAGCTCCTCCTTGACCCTGACATTGGCGCCGATGTACTCCCACGTGGCCCGCGGGATGACCCGGTTCATCAGGTCGTCGTAGCCCCGGTCGAACTCGTGGTTGCCGACCGCGCTGACCTCGAGACCGGCCGCGTTGAGCGCGTCGATGGTCGGGTTGTCCTGCTGGATGAACGAGGTGAACGTCGAGGCACCGATCAGGTCCCCCGCCGCGGCGAAGATGGTGTTGGGGTTCTCCGCCCGCATCTCCTTGACCGCGGTGGCCAGCGCCGCGGCTCCCGCTTCCTGGCCGTTCGCCGTCAGTCGGCCATGGAAGTCGTTGATCCCGAGGATGTCGATTGTGACAGTGTCATCGGCGAGCGCCGCCGGCGCGCCGATCAGGCCGATCCCCGCCATCGCGGCCATCGTGGTCATCGCGACCAACGGCGCCACACGCCTTCGCAGGCGCATACGGTGCCTCCCGTGCGTTCGGACAAGAGCTAACAAAGGCCAAAATAGGGTCAAGTGCTGACCAGGGGAAGCACAAAGACTGCCAAGGGGCAGCACAAAGGGCGATGTCGGCCGCGACATTCAGCCGATGTTCACGTTCCAGCTCTTGGGCGGCAAAGAGGGTGCTCCGGGCCGTTCACCTCACGACTGCCAGGCGCCCAACAGGTCTTCGGGGCCCCAGTGCGCGGCGAGCGGTAGGCCGTCAGTGACACCGCATCGTGAAACGGCCACCAGTGGAATCTTGGGATCGGCGCCCGGGACGGCGAGCATGGCGCGCACCAGGCTTCCGTACTCATGCCGGCCGAAGGGTGCGTTCTCCAGCCACTTGATCGAGCCGAGAAAGTGGACGTGTCGGGCGACAGGCTCGCGGTCCGCGCCGACCAGGTCGATTTCGGGGTTGTTCTGACGGTTCCACCATCCTCCGATGGCCTTAGTCTCGGGCCATCGGTCGTCGGGCAGTAGCCGCAGCAGGGCTTCACGGATGACCGGCTCGACAGCGCGGCCACGCCAAGAGGTCCAGGAGCGTTCGACGGATGCCAGGAGGAGTTCGCCCCGGCCGCGCTCGACCAGTGGAATGCCGCGATCCAGGAAGGCGAGCCAGAACCGTAGGTAAGGATCGGCGATGCGGTAGCGCTTGTTCTTCGTGTCCGGCTTGGTCGACAGGGGACTGTCGACGGCCAGCACACGCTTGTCCACGAGAGTGGACAGGAGTGGGGAGAGCGTGCCCGAAGCGAGGGGAGCGGCGCCGCCCGCCTCGGTGGCGATGGCGGTGAACGTGCGCTCCCCGCTACCGACCGCTGACAGGACCCTTCGGGAGTGGGAGGTGGCTTGTCAGCCCACGAGTGCCGCCCAGGCCCTCTGTCGTTAGATTCGTTCTACGTATGTGCGAGGCGACCTGATGGAGTTCCAGGGCAGTTGGGGGAGTAGCCGCCGATGGGCTCGGGACAACGGTCTCGACGTCTCCGATCGCGGCAGGCTCCGTCCCGAGATCCTGCTCGCCTACGAGCGCGCACACGAAGGCTGACTCACCGAGTGTCGATTGTCGCCCAGGAGGGCGTCAGGCCGGATCCATCGGGAAAGAACGTCGGAGATTCGCGGTCGGTTTCTATCCGCCGGTGATGTTGATGGCGGTGCGCGCGTACGTGGTGTCCGCCACGGTGTCGAGCAGGGTCGCGGCGACATCGGCGCGGGTGAGGGTGCCGGGGCGGTCCAGCAGGCCGCGGCTGATGTGCACCCCGCCACGGGCGGGCTGGTCGATCAGGCGGGTGAGCCGCACGATCGTCCAGTCCAGATCGGTGGCGGAGACGATCTCCTCCATCTGGGCGGTGTCCGCGTAGGCGTCGGCGAGCATCCACCGCAGCAGCGCCATGGGCAGGCGGGGCCGTACGCCGACTATCGGGTACGCACTGGTGATGGCGAGCCGGCGCACCCCGGTTTCGGCCATGGCGGCGGTGAGGACGCGGGCCACGGTCGCGGTGTGATGGGGGCCCTTGCGACCTGCGGCGGCGACGACCGCGATGACCGCGTCCGCGCCGGCGACCGCCGTGCGTACCGCTTCGGGGTCGCGTCCGTCGCCGGTGACGACCTTCGTCGGGGCCGGTACCGTCGGCAGGAACTGCGGCCGCCGGGTGAACGCGGTGATGTGATGACCGCGGCGCAGGCCTTCGACGAGCACCTGCCGGCCGGTGCGTCCGGTCGAGCCGATCACGGTGATGTTCACCGGTCTCCTCCTTGTGAAATCAGGGCCATCAGCCGTCCCATCAGGGTTCGTGACCAGGGCCGGTGGCGGGTGTTCTGGAACGCGGTCACCAGCCAGGCGTCATCGTGACGTACCAGGACGAACGTGACCGACGAGAGGCGCTTGGCCGATGGCCGGGTGCGGCCACGTTGCCAGCGCATGATGATGCCGCCCAGCGCGCACACGACGGCGACATCGGGGGTGACGAACCTGATGTTCGGCTCCGGCATGGTCATGCGCGAGCCGCGCATGATGCCGGCGAACAGCGCCCGGTGTCCGTCGGCGATCGCCCGTCGGCCCGCCATGCGGGTGCCGTCGAAGGCGGTGTAGTCGGCGTCCTCGGTGAACAGGGCGGCGTAGTGGTCCGGGTCGCCCCCGCCCCACGCGTCGGCGAGGCGCGAGAGCGTCGCACGGACGGCCGCTTCAGCCGCGGCGGCCATGGATGACTCCGCAATAGTTCAGCATGCTAAAAAGTTTAGCTCGCTAAACTATTGCGCGGCAAGCCGCTCGCTCAGGTTCTGCCTTCCTCCACCAGACGGGCGGTCTGGTCGCGCATGATGGCGGCCACCTCGGTGACGAAGTGCTCGATCGTGGCGAGCTGAGCGGGCGTGTAGTCGCCCGCCAGTTTCTCCACGGCCTCTCTGAGCGGTGCGAAGATGGGTCGCATCTCGGCGGTGAGCCGGTCCACATCGGCGGCGACCAGGGTCTTGCGCCGGTCGGCGGCGTCGGGAAGGCGCTGGGCGTACCCCGCGCGGGCGAGGCGGTCCACCAGGCCGGTGACCGCCCCGGGCGTGAGCCCGAGTTCCCTGGCGAGATCGCCCGAGGTGACCGGGCCGCGGCGGGCCAACAGGTCGAGAGCCTTGTTCTCGGTGGCGGTCAGGCCGCGGCGGGCCGCGACCGCCTCGTGGAACATCACCACGGCGGTGCTGAGCTCCCGGCCGAGCAGCTCACCGAGATCGGGGGTGCCGCCACACTCGGATTCCGCCGGGTGAGGTGATCGCCGTGCCAACTGACCAGACTCCTTCCACCGCAGGCCGGGGCGCCTCAACCAGTATGCGGCCACCGTTCCCGGGGGCCGAACCCGAGTCGTTCATGTTCGGTCCGTGCCGACGAACCGGACGTGAACCTCTGGCCGAGGCCGGGCCCGGGACGGTCCGTGCATGCCGAAGCCCGGCCCCGATGAATTGTTCGCCTACGTGATCAGAGGCTTGGAGGGGCGGCAGTCGGTTGTCGAAAGTTTGTGAAGGAATATCGAAATCTAAGTGGATCAGGTGTCACTCGGCACTCCGCCAATGGGCACCGGCGTGGGCTCGGGCGGCGGGCCGAGCGTCGCGGTGGCCGTCCAGGCGGCGGTGTAGAGGATCAACCGGGAGGACAGGTTGATCCACAGCAGCAGCCCCGCGATCACGGCGAACGTTCCGTAGATGGGATTGTGCAGCGTCCCCGACAGGATCAGCGCCGCGAGCTGCTTGAGCAGCCCGAAGCCGACCGCGCCGAGCAGGGCGCCTTTGAACGCGACCCGGAACGGCCGCGCCCTGGCCAGCCAGCCCAGGATGACGATGAAGATCAACAGATCGGCGAGCAGGGAGGCGCCGGCCCCGGCGAGCCGTACCGTGAACTCCGCGAGCACCGAATCCTCCAGGCCGAACCAGCCGGCCACGGTCCCGGTCGCGCCGGTGGCGAAACCGCTGACGACGACCGAGACCAGCATGATCACCCCGAGCAGCACGAGCGTGACCAGGTCGCGAAGCTTGGCGACGAGGAAGCTCGGCTCGGGGCGGCGGGTCATCCAGATGTCGCGCAGCGCGGTGCGCAGTGCGTCGATCGCGCCGAGCCCGGCGTACAGCAGGCCCAGCAGGCCGATGACGCCCGCACGGGCCCGGGCCCCGGCGAGCTGGTCGATGCGCAGGTGCTCGGCGAGCCCGGGAAGCTGCGCGTTGATCGCCTTGATCAATGTCGCCAGCGCATCGGGCTGGAACGTCACGACGAAGCCGAACAGGGCGAACGCCAGCGCCAGCAGCGGGAAGAACGACAGGAACGCGAAATAGGTCAGCGCGCCCGCCAGCCGATCGCCCCTGCGCACGTGGTACCGCTGCACGGTCCGGATGAGATGGTCGACCCACAGGTAGCGGAACCGCTCCCGCTCGACGAACTTCCGGCCCCACTCCTTGACGGCGGCGAACCGCTGCTTCACCCGACCGATCACACCAGACTCAGCCTTCATCCGCCGACCACTACCCAGCGGGGGCGAATCGACGCGCACCGCAGCGCTCGTGGCGCCAGCCGTACAGCTGCCTGGTGGTACGGCTCGGCGAGTGGCTTTCTGTTCCGATCAGGCCGACCACGGTAGGGATTGCGCGAGCGCGCCGGGAGTGCCGAGCAAGGCTGTGCTGTCCTCGTCCGAAAGGCCAGCTTCCCGCAGTCGCCTGCTCAGGTGGCTGATCGTTTCTCGGTAGGCGGTGAGCTCCTTGGAGGAGACCCCGGAGTTCGTAGATCCTCAGTTCGGCAGGCGGGGCAGGGTGGCAAGGGAAACGCACTGGGCGTGGGCGGCCTTCCGCGAACGCCTTCCCGTCGGGGAAGGCCGCCCTGCCAGAGCGGCTCGTCTGCCGCATGACCTCAGGGGATCGTCCTCACGGGCTCGTACAGGTGAGGGACGGCGTCGACGGCGTACCGCCGGCGGTGAAGCCGAACGTCGTCGAGGCGGACGCTCCCAGCGAGCCGTTGTAGGAGACGTTGCTCACCGAGACGGCCGAGCCGGTGGCACTCAGCGAGCCGTTCCAGACCTGGCTGATGGTCTGGCCGTTGCTCAGGTTCCACTTGACGGTCCAGCCGTTGATCGGTGCACCGCCGGCCGTCACCGTGACCTCGCCCTGATAGCCGCCGGGCCATGAGTTGGTGGTGCGGTAGCTCGCGCTGCAGGTGCCGTCATCCGGGGTCGGCGTGGGGGTCGGTGTCGGCGTCGGTGTAGGCGTCGGTGTGGGTGTCGGGGTCGGTGTGGGTGTCGGGGTTGGTGTGGGTGTCGGGGTTGGTGTGGGTGTCGGGGTTGGTGTGGGTGTCG
>BCRI01000016.1 GCA_001552515.1 Sphaerimonospora mesophila NBRC 14179 = JCM 3151 | reverse complement strand
GGGCTGGTCGAGGACCGGCTCGTCGACGACCCGCCGCCGGGCGCCAACGGGTCGCGCCCGCCGGTGAAGGAGACGGGCTGGCTCTGCAACGGCATGCGCTCGCCCCAGGCGGGGGCCGCCGTACAGGCGATGGGCAAGGCCCAGCGGTGGGCGCCACCGGCCCAGAACGCCAAACGCGGTCACTCGATCTTCGTCGACGTGGAGCTGTGGGACGAAAGCGGGCAGCACCGCACCTGGTCGTGTCCGTTCCTGGCGGCCGTCTGGCAGCTCCTGCGGCTCGGGCTGCTGCGCGACGAGGGCCGGCTGCCGCTGCGGCCGGTGCCGAGGCCGTCGGCCTGGCCCACCGACTGGGACGCGTTGCCTCCCATCGTCCAGCTGAACGAGCAGGCTCCGCCGTTCACCGCCTACACCACCATGTCCGTCCTGTCCTCCCGGTTCCTGCCCGTCGAACTGGCCGTGCGCACGATCCTCAGCCAGGTCGCGGTGGACGCCGAGGTGCTGCGCCAGGTGGCCGGCCGGAGCGAGGGCGAGGGCATCCGGCTCGACGAGGAGATCGTCGACCGCATCTCCTATGTCTTCACCTAGAGAACCGGATCCGATGCTGGTCATGGGGGAAGTCCACACCGGGCTGCTGCAGAACTCGGGGGAGGTCACCGCCTCCGCGTGCGGCCGGCTCCTCGGCCTGCTCGCGGGCGAGACCGTGCGCGTCTCCCGGCGCCCGATCGTCCACGCGGTGTCACCGGACCGGCTGACCGGGGTCGACTGTCACCTCCCCTCCGCGTCCCGATCCCGGGTGAGAGGCGTCGGGACGGTGCTGACCCGGTGCTCGATCACCGGCGGCCGGGTCGTCCAGGGCTCCTCCCACGTCCGGATCGTGCGCGCCACCGTCGACCGCCGCCTGCCCTGGTCGCACTACCTGGCCAGGCCTGGGGTCATCGAGGTGCTCGGGAAGGCGAAGGCGCACGACCTCGCCGACGGGTTCACCGATGAGGCGGACGGACAGAACGGCATTCCCGCGCAGCGAGGCTCCTCGGGCTCGCCTCTCCTCGATCTCGGCGCGATCAGCGGCAGGTTCGTCGACCTGGTCCAGTCGTCGCCGCTCCTCGATCGCCGGGCCCCCTTCAAGATCCCGCGGACCCGCCTGCGCTGGGTGGCGGAGAGCGGTGCGCCGGGCATCCGCTTCACCCTGCACAACGATCGGTTACGCACGCTGCGCCTGGTCCACCCCGGGGAGTTCACGCCGGCCGTCGCCGACCTGTGCGAGGACCTGGCGCTGCACGACTGGCTGCTGACGACGCTGCTGGTGATCGTCGAGCGGGCGCTGACCGGCGGCGCGCCGAGATCGGACGCCGTGACCAGGCTGACCCCGGCGGTCGACCACCTCCTGCACCTGTGGATGCCGGCCGCACGGGTCGACCAGGCGCTCGTCCCGCTGTGGGAGAGCCTGGAACGGCACCCCGGATTCACCCGGCAGTGGCGGTCGCTGGTGAACCGCGTCCGCGACCAGATCTCGATCGACATGCTGACCCTTCTCACCAGAAAAGGTGGGTGATAGATGACGGCGCCGATCAGATTTCGGGTGAACCGCGAATTGGTTCCGCGCACCCTGCGCAAATTCCTCATCACGGCGGCCGTCGGGGTCCCCACGTACTTTCTCACCGACGACGACGGGCCTTTCATCGGCACCAAAGAGTCGCCCAAAGCGTGGGGGATCATCCTCACGGTCTTCATCAGCGCCGTGGTCTTCGTCGTGCAATACCTCATCGAGGTCGACAAACAGCTGGAGACGCTGCGCCAGGAGGTCGCGTCGGGCCTGTCCCGGATCAACGAGGCGACCGAGCTGTTCGGGTTGGTGGAGGAGTCCGCGGTGCAGACGGACGTGGTCACGCAACTCGTGCGCAACGCGACGAGGGTCGACAAGGAGATGCCCACCCTGGTCCAGGCCTTCGCCCAGTGGGAGATCGCGAGGATCTCCACACTCCTGCGGGAACTCGGGGAGGGAAACGTCATCTACGAGGGCGAGGACCGCGACTGGCTGCTCGGTCTGGCCCACAACACGCAGCACAGCCTGGACGCGCTCAGCCTCAACGTCGTGGACCAGGGACCGAGCGAGTTCGACGGGGGGTTCTGGACGACCGACGCGGGCCAGCGCTATCTGGACCTGCAGCGCGACCGGATCCGCGACGGCGTGCGGATCCGCCGGATCTTCTTCGTGGACAGCCCGGAACGGCGCACATCGGAGGTGTTCCGGCGCATCTGCAAGATGCACTCGGAGATCGGCGTCCAGGTGCGCATCCTCACGCCCGCGCATCTCACGAGCCCCCTGGGCGTGTTCGATTTCATCGTCTTCGACCAGGTGCTCAGCTACGAGGTGACCCCCTCGACACCGCAGGTGGGTGAGATCGCCACGCACACGTTCGTGCACACGCTGCTGGTGCTGGAGCCGCCCAGGGTGCGGCAGCGGATCGAACGCTTCAAGGAGTTGTGGGAGCTGGCGTCTCCGCCGGAATGACCGGGACGAACTCGCGGTCGGGACGGCAGACGCCCAGCAGTTCCCGGGTCTCCGCATCGGCTTCGCCGGCGAGGACGGCCGCGACCAGTTCTGCGGTGACGGGAGCGAGTGTGACGCCCAGCCCGCTGTGGCCGGTGGCGGCGAGGACGCGCCCGTGCTCGCCGGTGTAGCCGATGATCGGGATGTGGTCGGTGCTGCCCGGCCGCAACCCGGCCCAGCTCCGCTCGATCGGCCAGGTCGCGGCCTGCGGCATCAGGGCGCGCACCCCGCGCAGGATCTCCTCGCGAGCACGGGTGGTGACCGTCACGTCCCCCACGTGGGGCTCATAGGTGACGCCCATGGCGACCCTGCCGTCCCGCCGGGGCACCAGGTACGGATAGCCCTCGAAATCGCCGTCCCTGATCTCGGCGAAGATGTGGTGGCGCAGCGGGTAGCCGGTGCTTCCGGGAGGCCGGGTGTCGAAGGCCTCGCCCTTGATGGGATAGAGGTGCCGGCGGTGGTCGGGCAGGAATCGGCCGCTGCCGCAGCCGGCGGCCACGACCACCGTCCCGGCCGAGACGTGGGTGCCGTCGTCGAGGCGGATCTCGGCGGAACCGGGCAGCTCCGCGAGGTGTTCCGCCCGCGCCCCGGTCCGTACGCGGATCGGCCCGGCCTTTCCGGCGAGCGCCGTACGCAGCGCGCCCATCAGCTCATGCGGGTCGAGCGCGAGCTCGTCCGGCAGCAGGAACCCCCCGACGACGGCGTCGCTCAGCAGCGGTTCGAGCTCCCTGACCTCCGCGCCGGTGAGCTGTTCCACGGCGAACGGCGACCGCCGCCACTTCGGCAGGACCTCGTTCTTCAGGCGGTCCATCTCGGTGTCGTCGAGCGCGACCTGCAGATCACCCCCCGCCAGCAGGGGCACCGCCACACCGGAGATCGCGCCGATCTCGGCCAGCCAGTCGGGATACAGGTCGCGGCTGCGCTTGATCACAGCGCTCAGCGGCCCCAGGCAGGAGGGTTCCGTCTGGGTGAGGATGCCGCCCATGGCGGCCTCGGAGGCCCCCTGGCCCAGCCGCGGCCCGGCCTCGACGAGGAGGACCGTCCGGCCTTCTGAGCCGAGCCTGTGGGCGATCGCACAGCCGATCACACCGCCACCGATTATCGCGACATCGCAGGTTTCACGCACGCGTCGTCTCTCCCAATGCTCCGCCGGACCGCCCGTCAATTCGAAAGTAGGCGAGGCCGGGACGTTCCGGAAAGGTCACATAGGAGTGGCCCGAGGGGAAGGGTATCCCCCGGCGATGCGCCCACGCTGGAACTCCACGCCATCGTGCCGAATTGGAGTCCCACACCATTCGGCATTGTCGCCATCGGCCCGCAGGCCATCAGAGCGGGAGATATTCGAACCAGTCGAATTCGGCCGTATTGCCGCTCGGGCGGCCATTGGAGCTGGCGTACATGCCGATATAGGCGCCGGTGAAGCCGCCGGCGACCGACGTGCCGAGGATCCTGCCGTCCACCGGGTCGCCGAGATCGCGCCACTGCCCCGGCGTCTCTGCGTAGCGCGCCTGGTACTCCTGCCCCCGTGCCTCCACGCCCAGCCAGATCCTGCCGGGCCGCCCGTTCCACGCGGCGGACAGGGGCGTACGGGCCCGTACGGCTTCGACGCCCGCCTCGCGCCGGACCAGTTCCAGGCCGCGTGCGGTCACCACGATCAGCACGTGGAAGTCGTCGCTGCGCACGAGCGCCAGGCCGGCGCACTCTCCCGGCCCGGGCGTGAAGTCCAGCGCCGTGTGCGCGGCGAAGTCCATGTGCTGCTGCCGCCGCGCGATCAGGCTCGGGTTGGTCCGCTGGGCGAGCGTCTGCGGTCGCAGCCGCAGCCGCAGCCGGCCGTCGCCCAGGCTCCAGTACGGCTCGCGCGGCGTGCGCAGATGGTTCCACACGGGCGACAGCCGTACCGTGTCGAAGTGGTCGCAGGCCGGAGTGGCGGGCCAGCGGTGCTCGGGCAGCGCGGGGGCGGTGGCCGTCTCGGCGACCGGGTCCGCGATCGGCCAGCCGTCCTCCCAGCGGACCGAGGTGAGGAACGTCTCCCGGCCGAGGTTGTCGCCGCCGCCGTAGGGGCGGACCGCGAGCAGCACCATCCACCAGTCGCCGTCCTGGGTCTCCACCAGATCGGCGTGGCCCGTGCAGGTGATCGGGTGATCGCGGCCGAGATGGCGGTTGGTGAGGATCGGGTTGCGCGGGCAGGGCTCGTACGGCCCGGCGACGTGCTCCGATCGCGCGATCATCACGGCGTGGTCGTGAGAGGTGCCGCCCTCGGCGGTGAGCAGGTAGTAGCGCCCGTCGATCTTGTAGATGTGCGGGCCCTCGGACCAGACGCCGCCGCGCTGCAGCGCATCCCAGACGACCCGCTCCTCGTCCAGCGGCCGCAGCGTCACCGGGTCGAGCTCCCGGAGCCAGATCTCGGTGTCGCCGGGGTGGCGGGGCTCCGCCTTCTCCCGTGCGCCGCAGACCCACACCCTGCCGTCGTCGTCGAACAGCAGGGAGGGGTCGATGCCACCGATGCCGGGCAGCCAGTGCGGGTCGCTCCACGGACCGGCGGGATCGGTGGCGGTGACGACGAAGTGGCCCGGCCCGCCCACGAGCGTGGTGATCACGTAGAACACCCCGTCGTGGTGGCGGATCGTCGGCGCGTAGACGCCGCCGGAGGCCCGTACGCCGTCCAGATCGAGCTGGGACGGGCGGTCCAGCACGTGGCCGAGCTGCCGCCAGTCGACCAGATCCCGGCTGTGGAAGATCGGCACCCCGGGGAACCACTCGAAGCTGGAGGTGACGAGGTAGTAGTCGTCGCCCACCCGGCACACCGAGGGGTCGGGGTGGAACCCCGGGATGATCGGGTTGCGGAACCCGCGGCAGATCTCGGTCATACGCTCGATCACGGGATCGGTCATAGCGGCCCCCGGCTCACGGCAGCACGCCGCTGAGCCGGAGCACCCCCCAGTGGCTGGTGTCGAGGTAGCCGCGGCCGGTCGCGTCGTTCCAGGTGACCGCGCTCGTACGGGCGGCGCCGGTGGCGTCGTTCACCTGTACGTCGAAGCCGAGCAGGCCGCCGACGCCGAGCCTGACGGTGGGCAGCTTGATCGCGGCCTCGACCACGTATCCGCCGGGGACGGTCCTGGCGGCCGCCGTCACGTTGTCCCTGACCCCGACGGCGTCGAAGGTGCCGCCGACGGTCACCCTGCCGGAGAAGCCGATCCGATACTGGCCGTCCTCGTCGCCGTATCCCTTGGTCTTGCCGTTCTCGGGGTCCACGAAGATCTCCACCGAGTCCTGCGCCCACGGGTCCGGCGACTCCTCGCTCAGCGTGGGGTCGGTCACCCGGGCCAGGACGTACAGGGTGTCCCGGCCCCACATGGCCCGCACCCGCGCGGTGGCGCCCGACGTGCCCTGGATCCAGGTCCGGGTCGTGATCTCCGGGGCCCGCGCCCACGCCAGGTCCGTCTTCCCGTCGACCACGGGGGTGCCGCCGGGCAGGGGCAGGGTGCGTGGGGCGGTGGTGACCTTGACGGCGGGCGTGAACGTCAGCCGTCCGGTCCAGGAGATGTCCGTGCCCCCCTTGGCCGCGTCGCGCACGGTCACGTCGAGATCGGTGGCCGTGCCCGAGGGCAGCAGCGCCTCGACGCGGTATCCGCCGCCGATGGGCAGCGCCGCCGCGGTGACGCCCCGGTCATGTGCGCCGTTCCGCTTCACCGTGTACGGCTTGCCGCCAATGGTGAAGGTGACGCGGTCGTCCCGGTCGTGCGTGGCGTCCCGCACCTCGGCCATGACGTACAGCCCGGCCTTGGCCGAGCGGACCTGGAAGCCCGCGGAGACGCCGCCCACCTTGGCGATCGGCGTGTCGGGCAGCAGGTCCCACTCGAGGTCGCGGCGGCCGTCCACCCTCGGCATGCCGGCCGGGGCCTCCAGCTTGCGCACCAGGGGCGGCAGCTTGGCGGGGTCGACGATGCCCCAGTAGGCGGGCTTGGCCTGCAGCTCGTCGTCGAACGGCAGCGGCGTGTTCAGCCGGGTGATCGGGAAGGTCGACAGCCAGGTGGCGTCGTCGGCCAGGCCCCAGATGGTGACCGAGCCGATCTGCTCACGGTGCCGGCGGAAGACGTCGAACAGCTCCTTGTACCGGTAGCCCTGCTCGGCGGTCACCTCGTCGGGCACCCTGTCGTAGGTGGAGACGAAGTCGGTGTAGACGCTGACGTCGAGTTCGGTGATGTGCTGGTCGACCCCGAGCCCGGCGAACTTCTCGATCGTGTCCTCGACGCTGGACGCGGGCGGATACTCGATGTTCAGGTGGAGCTGGTGGCCGACGCCGTCGATCGGCATGCCCTCGGCCTTCAGCTTCTTCACCAGGTCGTACAGCGCCTGCCGCTTGCGCGGGAACTCGGTGTTGTAGTCGTTGATGAACAGCTCGGCGTCCGGGTCGGTCTCGTGGGCGACGCGGAAGGCGGTCCTGATGAAGTCGAGGCCGGTGATCTGGTACCACTTCGAGCGGCGCAGGCCGTCCGGCTGGTTCTCGTCGATCACCTCGTTGACCACGTCCCAGGCCGCGATCTTGCCCTTGTAGCGGCCGACGAGGGTCTTCACGTGGTTCTCCAGCCGCCGCAGCAGCAGCGCCTTGTCCGCCGGGGAGTCGGTGAGATCCCGGTCGCCGTCCTTGAACACCCAGTCCGGCGTCTGGCTGTGCCAGGCGAGCGTGTGGCCGCGGACCGTCAGGCCGTGCTCGACGGCGTAGTCCACCAGGTGGTCGCCCTCGGCCAGGGTGAACTCGCCCTCGCGCGGCTCGGTCGCGTCCCACTTGAGCGCGTTGCCCGGGGTGATCCCGCTGTAGTGCTTGAGCAGCAGCCGGCTGTGCTCGCCGATGGTCTGCGGGCGCTCGACCGCCGCGCCCATCGTGAACGGCACCTCGTCCTTGAGCGAGGGGATGTCGGTCTCGATCGGCTTCGGCTCGATGTACGACATCGTGAAGTCGTCGAGGTAGAACGGGAAGGTGCCGCTGTCGGACTCCACGTAGACGCTGAGGAAGTCCACGTCGTAGGCGAGCGTGTAGGTGCCCTTGAGCTCCACCCACTCCCCGGCCGGGATCGCGGCGGGCGCGGCCACCCGCTCATAGGACGGCGTGCCGTCCGTACGCCGCTCGACCGACAGGCCCAGCCTGCCGCCCGCCTCGGCGCCGGGGCCGAGCCGCACCCAGGCGCTCAGCGTGTACTTCGAGCCCTTGGCCATCTTCCCGAGCACGCTGATCGCCGGGCCGTCCCAGGAGGCCGACCGGTCGGTCACGGCGAGGCTGCGCGAGCCCCCGTGCGCCGCGTCCGTGGTCGTGGCGAGCGAGGCGGAGGCGCGCGGCGACCAGCCCTGTGCGGTGCCGCTCTCGAAGTCGGTCGAGAGCCCCGAGCGCGACGGGTCGCTGTCGGAGGTGATGACGATGTCGTCGAGGTAGAACCGGGTGGCCGCGTCGGAGCTCTCCGCGTAGAGCTGCAGGCCTGTCGAGTCGGCGCCGAACGTGTACGTCCCCGACAGCTCGACCCAGCCGGCGTCGGTCACCGTGCCGGCGGCGACCCGCTCGTAGGTCGTGTCGCCGCCGTCGGGAGTGCGCTGCACGGTCAGCGCGATCGTGGCGCTGGGCTCCCCGCTCACCAGCCGGGCGAAGGCGGTCACGGAGTAGGCGACCCCCTTCTCGAAGGGCGGGGTGATGGACGCGCCATGCCAGGTGGCGGTCCGTCCGGAGGTGAGCAGGGAGCCGGTCCCCGAGTGAGCGGCGTCGGAGGTCACGGTGACCGTGACCCCCTCGCCGCGCGGCCCCCATCCCTGGGTGGTGCCGTCCTCGAAGTCGTACTTCGCGATCTGCGTCGCCGCCTGTGCCGTCGCCACCCGTGCCGTCGCCTGCCCGGCCGGAAGCAGGACCACGGAGAGACACAGGGACATCAGCAGGCTCAGCAGGGCCGCCGCGGGTTTGCGCATGGGGTCTCCTCGGGGGGACAGGAGAGGGACGGGACGAGGTTCGTGGTCCAGCATCATCGGAATGCAGGGAGCGGAGCGGGAGGGAGCGAGGACCGCACGCGAAGCCCCGCAAAGCGGGCTTCGCAGCGGACCGGAGCTTCCTCCCAGCGCGGCGACCGGCCCCGGTCAGGCTCTGTGGTCACCGCTCCGGGCTCCGCGCAGGTTGGCGGACAGCAGGTCGATCAGCGGCTCGCGCCGGGTGCAGTCGGCCAGGGCGAAGGAGTCGGCCAGCGCGATCAGCTCGTCGTCGCCGAGGCCGCGGAACAGCTCGGCGTACTCGGGCACCAGCGCCTGCGCCATGAGGATGTGGCGGACGAGGTCGTCCACCTGGTAGCGGGCGCCCCACGGGTAGGGCTCCCAGAGCGGGAACTCGGTCTCCATCAGGCGGTGCAGCGGCGCCAGCTCCTGCGCCGACTCCTCCATCGTGGAGCCCCACCGGTCCACGCCGAGCCGCCGCTTCTTGGCGATGAACGGCCCGAACCGGTCCATGTACGGCCCGGCCGCGCAGGCCAGGCCCTGCAGCCCGACGTCCTTGTAGGTCCACAGGGACCACCCGGCGTCGTGGGCGTCGTAGATCTCCAGCTGGTCGCGGAGGATCTGGTACCGCTGCGCGTCGATGTCGGGGTCGCCCGTGTAGACCGGGCCGAACTCGCCCACCCAGATCGGCGTGCCGGTCTCCCGCTGGAACACGGTCCGCCGCTCGAACGTCCGCTCCAGCTCGGCCCGGTCGCACCACTCCCCGCGCGTGTATCCGGGGTACTGCCCGCCGTGGGCGAACCCGGCCAGCGCGTAGTCGTGGCAGACGAACACGGTGTTCTCGTACACCTCGCGGAACACCGAGAAGTCGGTCGAGTAGGTGTTGCCGTCGAGGAACAGCACATGGCCGGGGTCGACCGCGCGCAGCGCCTTGACCAGGCGGTCGTAGAAGGGACCGACCACCTGTCCGCTCGGGTCGCCCGGCTCGTTGATCGGGTTGTAGCCGGCCACCCACGGGTTGTCCCTGTAGCGGTCGGCCACCACCTCCCACAGGTGGACCGCCCGGTCCTGGAAATGCCGGTGCTGCCAGAAGGAGGCCACGTGGGTGGGGTTGTCCGAGTGCCAGTGCTGGTTCTGCGACCCGGGGAGCGCGTGGAGGTCGATGACGCTGTAGATGCCGCGCTCGCCCAGCAGGCCGATCACCCGGTCCAGGTGGCGGAAGCCGGATTCGATGATCTCCATCGGCCGGTCGTCCGACTCCAGGTGCCGGTAGTTGACGGGGATCCGGACGCAGTTGGCGCCGAGGTCCCGCAGGAGATCGGCGTCGTCCTCCGTGAAGAACGACGTCAGCAGCCGCTCGAAGAACAGTTCATAGCGTTCCTCGCCGAGCACCTCCCGGACGGCCGTCCGCATCGTCGTCTCGTTGGCGGGATAGCCGGTGACGAAGTTCTCCATGTTGAGCCAGCCCCCGAGACCGACTCCGCGCAGCCGTACCGGACTGCCCTCCTCGTCCACCAGTTGGGGCCCGGAGACACGCAGCGTCATCAGAACTCCTTCGTCGCCGAAACCGTCGCCGGGGTACGGGTCCCCGCGGACGATCCGGGCCCCCACCAGGTTGAAAGTTTCGGTATGCATCCGAATGTTTCGAGACCCGGAGGATAAAGAGAAGCACGATAGGGCGTCAAGAGCACCGAGGGAGACCCCCGGCGAATCCGACCCGAAACTTTCGGTTATCCTGTATTTCCATGGCAGGGAAAAGGCGGGTGACGATCGCCCTGATCGCCGAGGAGGCGGGGGTCTCCGTCCCAACGGTGTCCAAAGTGATCAATGGCCGACCCGAGGTGGCCCCGGAGACTCGCCAGCGGGTCGAGCGGCTCCTCCACAAGCACGGTTACCAACGCAGGACCGGCCAGGGCGACGGTCCGGTCGGGCTGCTCGACCTGGTCTTCTCGGAGATCGAGAGCCCCTGGGCGATGGAGCTCGTACGCGGAGCCGAGTCCGCGGCGCACGAGGCGGCGGCCAGCGTCGTGATCTCCGTGCTGCACACCCACGCCGGGCCGGGACGCGACTGGCTGGAGCGGATCGCGGCGCGGCGCACCGACGGGGTGATAATCGTCACCTCCCGGCTGTCCGTACGGCAGCAGGGGCAGCTCAGCGCCAGATCGATCCCGTTCGTCGTGGTCGACCCGGAGGGAGAGCCGCCGCCGGGGGTCGCCTCGGTGGGCGCGACGAACTGGCACGGGGGCCTGGCCGCCACCCGGCACCTCCTCGATCTCGGCCACACCCGCATCGGCATGATCGGCGGGCCGCCCGACATGCTGTGCAGCCGGGCCAGGATCGACGGCTACCGGGCCGCCCTGGAGACCGCCGGGGTCGCCATCGACCCCGAGCTGATCAAGCACGGCGACTTCCTGGTCAACTCGGGTCACGACTACGGGCACGCGCTGCTCTCGCTCGACGAGCCGCCCACGGCGATCTTCGCGGGCAGCGACATGCAGGCGTTCGGCGTGTTCGAGGCGGCGCGCCAGCGCGGCCTGCGGGTGCCCGAGGACCTCAGCGTGGTCGGCTTCGACGACCTCCCGCTGTCGAGCTCGGCCTGGCCGCCGCTCACCACCGTGCGGCAGCCGCTCCAGGAGATGGCGGCCCTCGCCGCCCGCATGGTGCTGGCCATGGGCCGTGGTGAGGGCGCGGAGGCACGCCGGGTCGAGCTCGCCACCGATCTGGTGATCCGCGAGAGCACCGCACGGCCTCGTTGATATTCGCGCTAAGGTTTCTGCGGATATCGCCGGGTTCGCGGGACAGGACTGACGGTTGCGGAGTTGGCATGGGGCGGCCGTCACGGCCTCGGTGACGACCCTGGTGACGGCCTTCGTACTGACCTTCCTCGGTGTCTCCGCGTCGGCCCGGGCCGTCGACGCAGAGGCGACCGACGTGCAGGCCATCGAAACGCAGGCCTACGAAACAGGGGCCTACGAAACACAGGCCGTCGGCAGACGGGCCGTCGACGCACGCGCCACCGACATACGGGCCACCGACATACGGGTCACCGAGGCACGGGCCGCCGACACACCGGCCACGACCGAGGAGCGGCCCTGCCCGGTCGCGATGCCGCCGGGCACGAGCTGCGGATTCCTCCTCGTCCCCGAGCGGCGTGACGTGCCGAACAGCAGGACGATCAAGGTGGGCTTCGCCGTCCGCCGGCCCGCGACCACCTCCACCGGCGACGCGGGGATCCCCGTCGTCTTCACCGGAGGCGGCCCCGGCTCCCCGTCGTTCCTGCTCACCGGCCTCCTCTCCGACATGTTCCCCGGCCGCGACGTGGTGGTGATCGAGCAGCGCGGCGGCCGTCACTCCGAGCCGAGGCTGCGCTGTCCGCGGCTCGGCCGGGGCGTCCTGGCCGCGCTGGCGGCGCCCGAGGACACGCGCGAAGCCGGTGAGAACGGCGTGGCGCAGACCCTCCACGGGATCGTCGCGGACGCGGACGCCTGCATGGGCCGGCTCCAGCGCGAGGGGGTCGACCTGCGCGGCTACCGCGGCGCCGAGATCGCCGCCGATGTCGTGGACCTGCGCCGGGCGCTGGGCTACCAGCGGTGGAACCTGTTCGGCGTCGGCTACTCCACCCGTCCGATGCTCCGGGCGGCCGCGCTCGACCCCGAAGGCACCCGGGCGGTGGTGCTCGACTCCTTCCTGCCGGCCGAGGCGAACCGGTACGACGAGGCCGCCGCCGACCTGACGGCGGCCATCGCCGAGCTGGGCGGCACCGAACGCTTCGACGCGATGGTGGCCCGGCTGAACGCCGCCCCGGCCGTCTTCGACACCCGTGACCCGGTCACCCGCGAGCGTGTCTCCTTACGGCTGTCCGGCGACGACATGGCGACGCTGGTCGCGGAGGCACTGCAGGACGGCGATCTCGTCCCGATCGTCCCCGCGCTGATCGACGGCCTGGCGGACGGCCGCACCGGGCTGCTCCAGCCGCTGATGGACCGGATGGGCGAGAGGCTGACCGGCCGTGATTGGGGGCTCTACTACGCGGTCCAGTGCCAGGACGAGGCGCCGTCCGACGCCGCCGCAGGCGCCGCAGGTCCCCGGCTGGCCACCGTCGTCGCCGACGCCGCCGTCTGCGGGGCCTGGCGGCTGCCCCCCTCCCGGGCCGACTGGGCGGCGCCGGACGCGAGCACGCTCCCCGCGCCGACCCTCGTCCTGCGCGGGCGGCTCGACCCCACCACGTCCACCGGGTCCACCCGCCGGGCCGTCGACACGCTGCCCGAGGGCCGCCTCACGGAGTTCGCCGGGGTCGGCCACGCCGTGTTCCTGTCCGGCGACTGCGGACGCCGTACGATCACCGCGTTCTTCGACGCCCCCGAGTCCGCCGGCGCGGCGCCCTGCGATCCGGGACGGGCGCCCCATGCCCTGGTGCGGCCGGGAGACGTGCTGCTGACCCCGGCGGCCTACCGGGCGAGCGTCACGCCGGCGCTGCTCGCGCCGGGGGCCGCGTTCGCGCTCGTGGCGATCGTGCAGTTGCTCACCGGACTGGTGTCCCTGGCCCGGCGGGCCGTCGGCGCGGGCCGTCGGCGCGGCGGCACGCCGCCCGTGCTGTCGGTGCTCGCCGGGCTGGCCGGGGTGGCGTTCGCCGGGCTGTCCGCGCTCAGCCTGGCCGGCCTCACCGACTCGGCCATGCTCGCCGTCGGAGTGCCGCCGGTGGTCGCGTGGTGCGGCCTGCTCGTCGTCGTGGCCACCGTGCTGTCCGGCATCGAGGCCTTCCGGCTGAATGCCCGAGCCGTACGGATCATCCCGGTCATGGCCGGACTGGCGTGCCTCGCCTGGTTCTACGGCTGGCTGCTCGCCTGAAAATCTCCCGTCCCACCCCGAAACTTTCAAAACCGCGATCACGCGTTCACGACCGGAGGATCCCCGGCGACGGCCGTACGCCGGATCGCCCGTCTCGCCGGAGCCCGCCGGGTTAGCGCCCGACCGAAAACCCCGTACCGTCCCGGCAGTGACACCGACGCCGCCGGCGCGATCGCTCATCGTCACACTCCCCTCACTTTCGGCCGACGAGCCTGAGAGCAGGGTCAGGCGGGGCTTAAGAGGGTATTAACAGGAAACTTTATTAATAGAACCCATTGACGGCCCTGCTCGGGCGGGATTAGTTTCCGGATCAACCCCTGGCGGCCGGGGTGTGTGAACGACTTGGCACTTCGCCTATGGAGGTGACCCTGGTGCTGAAGGGTAATGCCGTGCGTCTGCGCGCGGCGTCGGGCGCGGCCTTAGTCGCCCTGCTCACGGGACTGGCCGCCGGCTTCGCCGCGGTCAGCGGCGCCGGCGGCGCCGCCGCGGCGGTGGACAACGAGGCCTGCCGGCCCGACGGACTCTACCGGACTCCCGGCGTGGACGTTCCGTACTGCCTCACCTATGACGAGGAGGGACGGGAGAAGATGGGCGCGGACCACCCGCGCCGCATCATCGGCTACTTCTCCAGCTGGCGCGACGGCACCAACGGGCAGACCCGCTATCTGGCGAGCGACATCCCCTGGGGCAAGGTCACCCACATCAACTACGCGTTCGCCCACGTGGGGGCGGACAACAAGATCTCCGTCGGGTCGGACCGGCCGGGCAACCCCGCCATCGGCATGACCTGGCCGGGCGTCGCCGGCGCCGAGATGGATCCGGCCTACTCCTACAAGGGCCACTTCAACCTGCTCAACAAGTTCAAGAAGCAGTACCCGAACACCAAGACGCTCGTCAGCGTCGGCGGCTGGGCGGAGACCGGCGGCTACTTCGACGACTCCGGCAACCGGCAGGCCAGCGGCGGCTTCTACACGATGACGTCGAGCCAGGCGGGCATCGACACGTTCGCCGACTCCGTCGTGTCGTTCCTGCGGACGTACGGCTTCAACGGCGTCGACATCGACTACGAGTACCCGACGTCGAACAACGACGCGGGCAACCCGCTCGACTGGCCGATCGCCAACAGCAAGCGCGGCACGCTGATGAAGAACTACGTCGCGCTGATGAAGACGCTGCGCGAGAAGCTGGACCGCGCCTCGGCCGCCGACGGCAGGTACTACATGCTCACGGTCGCCGCGCCCGCCTCCGGCTGGCTGCTGCGCGGCATGGAGACCAACCAGGTCACGCAGTACCTCGACTACCTCAACGTCATGTCGTACGACCTGCACGGGGCCTGGAACAAGTACGTCGGCCCCAACTCCTACCTCTACGACGACGGCAAGGACGCCGAGCTCGCCGCGGCCAACGTCTACGGGGCCGGGCAGTACGGCGGCATCGGCTACCTCAACACCGACTGGGCCTACCACTACTTCCGCGGCGCGATGCAGCCGGGCCGCATCAACATCGGCCTGCCCTACTACACCCGCGGGTTCAAGAACGTCCAGGGCGGCACCAACGGCATGTGGGGCACGGCTCCGGCCACCACCTGCCCGGCCGGCTCCGGCCTGACGACCTGCGGCGACGGCGCCGTCGGCATCGACAACCTGTGGCACGACCTCGACACGAACGGCAAGGAGTCCCCGGCGGGCTCCAACCCGATGTGGCACGCCAAGAACCTGGAGAAGGGCGTCCTCGGCGACTACCTGGGGTCGTACGGCATCGAGGACACGTCGCTGACCGGCACCTACACCCGCCACTACGACTCCACGTTGACCACCCCGTGGCTGTGGAACTCCACCAAGAAGGTGTTCCTGTCCACCGAGGACGAGCAGTCGGTGGCGGCCAAGGCCGACTACGTGATCGCCAAGGGCATCGGCGGCACGATGATCTGGGAGCTCGCCGGCGACTACGGCTGGAACGCCGCCAAGGGGCAGTACGAGCCCGGGACGACGCTGACCACGCTCATGTACGACAAGTTCAAGTCGGCCTCGCCGTACAAGAACGTGCGCGCGACGACCCCGATCCCGGCACAGAAGCTGGACATCTCGGTCGAGTTCCGGGGCTTCGCGCTCGGCGACAACAACTACCCGATCAACCCGAAGATCCACATCACCAACAACTCGCCGATGACCCTGCCGGGCGGCACGGAGTTCCAGTTCGACTACGCGAGCTCGGCTCCGGGCACCGCCTCCGACCAGTCCGGCTTCGGGCTGACGGTGATCCGCAAGGACCACAACGCCCCGAACAACATCGGTGGCCTGAAGGGCGACTACAACCGGGTGTCGTTCAAGATCCCGGGCTACCAGTCGCTCGCTCCGGGCGCGTCGCTGGACCTCTCCTTCGTGTACCAGCTGCCGATCTCGACCCCGTCCAACTGGACCGTCTCCTTCGGCGGCAACTCGTACGGCATCCTGCAGGACCTCGCCCGCGGCGGTGTCGAGGCCTCGCCGTCCCCGTCTCCGACGGGCTCGCCCGACCCCTCCCCGTCGCCCACCGGGACCCCCTGCGCCGCTCCCCCGTGGTCGTCCACGACCGTCTACACGGGCGGCGACCTGGTCTCCCACAACGGTCGCACCTGGCGGGCCAGGTGGTGGACCCAGGGTGAGACCCCGGGCAGCGCGGGGGTCTGGGAGGACAGGGGCACCTGTGGGAACGACAACCCCTCGCCCAGCCCGAGCCCCTCGCCCAGCCCGAGCCCCTCGCCCAGCCCCTCACCCAGTCCTTCGCCCAGCCCGAGCCCGTCGCCCAGCCCTTCACCGAGCCCGAGCCCGAGCGTGCCCGGCGACTACCCCGCCTGGACGGCCGGCACGAGCTACACCTCGGGGGCGAAGGTGAGCTACGGCGGCTCGAACTACGAGTGCCTCCAGCCGCACACGGCCCTCACCGGTTGGGAGCCGCCGAACGTGCCGGCGCTGTGGAAGAAGTTGTGACCCGGGGCACCGGCCCCAGGTCGTGACCTGAGACGTGACCGGGCGGCGCGTAAGACCCCCCAGCCGCCCGGTCCGACAAGCCTCCGGACCGTGAGAGACCGGTGACACTCTCGCGGTCCGGAGCCCAACCCGGCGCCCGGCGGTCCCGCAAGCGGACCGCCGGGCGCCCCTCTTTCCCCGCGATCTTGCGGTTTCTCGCACGTCACCCCCATGACATCGGCGGACCCCCTCGGTGATCTTGCAGAATCTCGCACGCTCCCGCATTGACTTGGGCGAACACGGTTCGTGATCTTGCAGTGCCGTCCCCCCTCCGGGGGTGTCCGACCGGTCGTGATCAATGGGACCATGGCTTGGCAAGACCCCGCCCAATGGGAGGCAAGGCAGGTGTTCCGAATCAGGCGAGCGGCGGTACGCGCACTGGTGGTCCCACTGGCGGCGTGCGCGGCCCTGTTGCTGCTGGTGGCACCCGTGCGAGCGCACAACGTGCTGACCGGCAGCGATCCCAAGGACGGCGCGACGCTCGCGGCGATGCCCGGCCGGGTGACGTTCACCTTCGATCAGCCCGTGCGGCCCGACTTCGCCAGGATCGCCGTCACCGGCCCGGACGGCGCCCGCTACGAACAGGGTGAAGTGGGCGTGCAGGGCACCACCGTCTTCATCGGCGTACGGTCCCCCGCGCCGCCGGGCGCCTACTCCATCGGCTACCGCATCGTGTCGAACGACGGGCATCCCGTCACCGGCACCGTCAACGTCACCGTGACCGGCGACGGCTCGACGGCGGCTCCGCCCTCGCCGACGCCGCCGGCGAACGAGGCCCTCCCGTCCGCTCCCGTCTCGACCGGCGGCAGCGGGACCTGGGTATGGGTGCTGCTGGTCGCGACCGCCGCACTGCTCGTGCTGTGCACCCTCGTGCTGGTACGGCACGACCGCCGGCAGCGGAGCGCGGCATGACCGAGACGACGGTACGGCCCACGCCCCCGGATCCCACACCACCGGACGGCACTCCGCCGGATGGCAGGCCATCGGACGGCAGGCGACCGGCCGACCGGCCGCGGCTCCCCATCGCCGGACTCGTCACGGGCGGCCTGCTCGCGGCCGTGGTCGCCACGTGGGCGACGCTGCCGGGACGTGCCGTCGGCATCCCCATGCCGAGCCTGGCCGTCGATTACGGCCTGCCGATCACCCGGCTGATCCTCGACCTGGCCGCGACGGCGGCCCTCGGCCTCAGCCTCCTGCCCAAGCTGCTCGGCTTCGGCGACCCCGCACGCACGGAACCGGTGGCCACGCGCGCCCGCCACTGGGCCGTGCTCGCCTCGCTCGTCTGGTGCGCCGCCGCGCTGGTGTCCACCGTGCTGAGCGCCGCCGAGCTGACCCCCGGCCAGACGCCCGACATCGCGACCTACGTCGCCCGCATCCCCGCCGGTCGAGGCCTGATCGTCAGCGCGTCCTGCGCCCTGCTCAGCGCCGCCGTGGGCATGCTCGCCGTACGGTTCGGGGAGAAGGTCCCGGCCGAGCTGCGGGTGCTGATCGCCGGGTTCGGGCTGCTGCCGCTCCCGGTCACCGGTCACGCCTCGAACTGGTACTGGCACGACCTCAGCATGGTCTCCATGGAACTGCACGTCATCGGGGCGGCGTCCTGGACGGGCGGCCTGGTCGCGCTCGCCGTGCTGCTGGCCCGCAGGCGCGAGCTCCTCGCGGCCACGCTGCCGCGATTCTCCCGGCTCGCCACCTATGCGCTCGTCATCGTCGGTCTGTCCGGGATCTTCAACGGGGTGGTGGAGCTGCTGCTGACGCCCGGAGAGAGCTTCCCGGGGTCACTGCTGACCAGCCGGTACGGCTGGCTGATCGTGGCCAAGACCGTCCTCACCGGGGTGATCGCACTGCTCGGGGCGAACATCCGGTGGCGTCTCATGCCGGCGATCGGGCGCGGCTCGGTCACCGCGTTCGCGGGCTGGGCGGCGTTCGAGCTGACCATCATGGGCCTCGCGTACGGCGTCGCCGTCGCGATCACCAGAGCCCCCGTGGCGTGACGGGTCCGGATCGAAAACGGCACCCGTCCCGCCCATCCGTCACATTCTTCACATTCCTCACACTATTCCCATAATCAGATCGTTTGCCAAAGAAAACGTAATGGATTTTCCCAGTTTTGCTATAGATCAGACCGTGCTATCCCCACGCGGTTTGGAGATGTGAGGGCATTAAGTAATATTTAATCCACTTGGCTCCTTTATGGGACAACGGGGGATCTACCTTGAAGGTCAGAGGGGTGCGTCTGCCACGCCCGCGCTCCATCCGGGGCCGCTTCACGCTCACCGCGGGATTGGTCGCTTTGATCGTATTCGCGGTCATCGGCGCCGGCGCCGACTTCGTGATCCGCAAGACGGTCGAGGCGCACGTCTTCAACGCGACGCAGCGGGCGGCCGTCGACTGGATCGCGTCGATGCGGCCAGGTTTGATCCCGGAGCCCGCCGAGACATCACCGGAAGATCCGTCCGGTCAGGTCCATTTCCTTCAGCTCGTGGACTCCCATGGGCGAGTGGTGGCGGCCTCCCCCTCCGCCGCCGACAGTCCGGCGCTCAGCACGGCCCGTCCCTCCGCCCACGATCCGATCCAGTACCTGAAGGCGTGCTCCGCACCGGGCGAGTGCGTGCTGCTCACCGCCATGCTGCCCACTCCCACCCTGATCGGGGGCGGCGAACCCCACTACGTCTACGCCGGGGTGAAGGAGCCGCCCCTCCTCTCGGGGCACCGCCTGGAGGCCGGAACCGCCGCCCTGGTCCTGCTCGCGTCCGCCGCCTCCGCCTGGATCATGTGGCAGGTGGTGGGCCGGACACTGCGGCCGGTGGCCGCCATCCGCGAGAAGGTCTCCGAGGCCACGGTGGGCGATGCGAGCCTGCGGCTGCCCGAGCCGCCCGGTGACGACGAGATCGCCCGGCTCGCCCGCGCGAGCAACCGGTTTCTCGACCAGCTGGAGAAGCTCATGGCCGACCAGCGGCGGTTCGCCTCCATGGTCTCCCACGAGCTCCGCTCCCCCGCCGCCGCGCTGCGCGCGCAGATCGAGGAGGCGCTCCTCTACCCCGACGACGTGGACCCGCACGAGGCCCTTCGGGGCGCCCTGCGCTCGACCGAGCGCTTTCAGCGGATCATCGACGAGCTGCTGACCTACACCCGGGTCAAGCGGACGGTCGCGTCGGCCCCCGAGCCCGTCGACCTCACCGCGCTGGTGCGGGCCGAGCTCGGCACGCGGCCGCCCCGTGGGAAGCCGGTGCGGCTGCACGCCGCCACAGAACGGCTGGTCGTCCTCGGCACCCGGCTGCATCTGCTGGGCGTCCTGAGCAACCTGCTGGCCAACGCGCAGCGGCACGCCCACTCCCAGGTCGAGGTCACCGTCGAACGCGACGGCGACCACGCCGTGCTGATCGTCCAGGACGACGGCGACGGCATCGCGGCCGAGGACCGCGAGCGGGTCTTCGAGCCCTTCGTCCGCCTGGCCGACGGCCGGCAGCGCGACCCCGGCGGCAGCGGGCTCGGCCTCGCCATCTCCCGCGAGGCCGCCACCACCCACGGCGGCTCGCTGACGGTCGAGGACTCGCCGCGTGGGGCGCGCTTCGTGCTCCGCCTGCCGCTCATGGACACCACGGCGGCCAACCCGCACTCCGGGCGGGCGCCGGCGATCGGCGACGCCGGGACGCCGCTGCGGCCGGCACGGGCCTGATCGGGCCCGCGTCGGCCTCGCCGCTCAGGTCCCGGCCGCCGGGGCCACGGCCTCCCGGTCCGCGACGTCCGCGGGCGGAGGGGCCGCTGTCGTCGGCGACTCGCCCGCGATGAGGTGGTGCCTGCCCGCGAACCACTCGGCCGCCAGCCAGGCGACGGCCAGCGCGCCGAGGGCGATCGGCCACGAGTCCACGGCGTACGGCGGCGCCTCCAGGGCGGACTGCACGGCCAGGCCGCCGTACAGGCCGCCGGTGACGAGCACGGTGCCGAGCAGCGGCCGCAGGTACGGCACCCGCACGAGGAACGCCAGATCGACGCAGAGCCCGCCCAGCAGCAGGAAGAACGGCACGGCCGACGCCGGGAAGTCCGTCCCGACGAGCAGCGGCCAGATCAGGCAGCGGTATCCGACGTAGGCGGCCGCCACGGCCGTACCCGTCCAGCGCCGCCCGACCATGAGGCGGGCGAAGACCAGCACGAGCATGCCGAACACGGCGGCGTAGACGGGGTAGACCCAGTCGGGGATCGGCAGGGAGAACTTGACGACCATGGTGCGGTCCACCGCCCGGCCCATCTGCTGGGCGGCGAACTCGAGCAGGCTGGGCTCGGCGTACGGCTCGCCCCGGTCCCAGGAGGCGATCTCCAGCACGCCGTACTCCTGCTGCTGCTGCGCGAAATGCACGTTCTCGAAGAAGAACACGAACAGGCCGACCAGCACGAGCGTGCGTCTGCGCACCGTGACCCCGGCCTGCCGCCCGGCGCCGACGTACCATCCCCGGATCACCCCGGCGAGCATCAGCGCGGTGCCGATGTAGAGGAGCGCGTGTGAGGGGCTCCAGGCCGTGATGTCGAGCCCGTTCACGCGGTGGTTGATCAGGTCGAGCGGAACGGCGATGAGGAAGATCCCGGTGCCCCATACGATCAGGCGGGACGCCGTACGATCCACGCCGTAGCCGGTGTACCAGTGCACCAGCGCCAGGGCGACCGCGATGGCCGTGCCCGCGCTGTTGAGCAGGTGCGGTGGAGCCAGGTCGTCGCGCAGCCACTTGAAGTGCCACGACACGTCCCAGCTCGCGCCGAGGACCTTCAGCAGGAACGCCACCAGCCAGCCGGAGTAGAGAACCCGGAACAGGTCGGCCGGGGTCTCCCGGCCCGCCTCCCCCCGGGTCCAGTAGGGCTGTGCCCATGCGAGAACGCCGAGCACCAACGCGCGTACGGCCTGGCCCCACCCGCGCGCCCGGGCGGCGACCTGCCTGAACATCGTTCCTGTTGCCACGCCCGAAATGATGCCGGTCCCGCGACTGACCACGCAATCAGGGACTTCCCTGAGCCATCATCACGATTCGGCACGCTCCGGCGCGATCCGGCGCTGGAGGCCACCCCATGTTCCGACCAGTAGCATCACCGCATGAGACTTCCGAGTGGGCGACGGGCCCTGGCGGCGGTGGTCGCGCTGGTTCTCGCCGTGGCCGGTGCGCTCACCTGGGCGCTGTGGCCGTCTCCGCCGCCCGCCAGGGGCCAGGACATCGCGATCCCCGTCGTGGACGGTCCGGCCGACGACCAGCGGGTGACCCTCGACGCCACCTTCTTCCCGCCGGCCTCCGGTGGGAAGGCCCCGGCCGTGCTGCTCGCCCACGGGTTCGGCGGAAGCAAGGAGGACATGCGCTCGTCGGCCGCCCAACTGGCCGAGCGCGGCTACGCGGTGCTGACCTGGTCGGCCCGCGGGTTCGGCCGCTCCACCGGGCAGATCGCGCTCAACTCCCCCGACTACGAGGTCAAGGACGTACGCCAGCTCGTCGACTGGCTCGCCAAGCGGCCCGAGGTGCGTCTCGACGCCGCCGGGGACCCCCGCGTCGGCATCGCCGGCGGTTCGTACGGCGGGGCCATCGCGCTGATGGCCGCCGCCTACGACGGCCGGGTCGACGCGATCGTCCCGCAGATCACCTGGCACGACCTGGCCGACGCGCTGTTCCCCGACGCCACCGGCCGGGGACCGATGAACGGCGTGTTCAAGAAGATGTGGGCCGGGATCTTCTTCGGCTCCGGCGCCGACCGGCTCGCCTCCGGACGAGGCCTCCCCGAGATGGCGACAGGGGGCGCCGGCCCCACGGGTGACGGCGGCGGGATGCCGGTTCCGACGGCCGAGCAGGTGCGGTGCGGACGGTTCCTCCCGGAGATCTGCGAGATGTACCAGGAGGTCGCCGAGAGCGGGCGCGCCACGCAGGCCGCCGTCGATCTCCTGCGTCGCTCCAGCCCGATCTCGGTGCCGGGGAAGATCAAGATCCCCACGCTGCTGATCCAGGGACAGCGCGACTCGCTGTTCCCCCTCTCCCATGCCGACGCCAACGCGCGGGCCATCGCGGCCGCCGGCGCCCCGGTGGAGGTGGCCTGGCTGAGCGGCGGGCACGACGGCGGCGACGGCGAGCCCGACTGGGTCTTCGACCGTACGGCGACCTGGTTCGACCGCTGGCTCAAGGAACAGGACGAAGCTGGGAGCGCGGCCGGGGCCTTCACCGTCTCCAGGGACGGCGGACGCGATCCGGGGACGCGGCAGCGGGTGCTGGTGCACGCGGCGGCCGACCGCTATCCCGGCCTGTCCGGCACCGAGCCGACCACGGTCACGATCTCGGGCCCCGACCAGCCGGTCGCCAATCCGCCGGGCGGGTCGCCCCCGTCGATCTCGTCGCTGCCGGGCTTCGGCGGCCTGCTCGGCGCCACCGGCGGCAGCGCCTCGGTGGCACTGGACATGCCGGGCCAGGCCGCCGCCTTCGAGTCCGCGCCGCTGCCCGCTCCCCTGCGGGTCACCGGCAGTCCGACGGTCCGGATCAAGGTGTACGGAACGGGCGAGGCGACGCTGTTCGCCAAGCTCTACGACTCCTCCGACGGAGCGCTCACCGTGCTCCCGTCCGGTCTGGTCTCGCCGCTGCGGGTGACCGCCACCGAGGCGGGCACCCCGGTCACGGTCACGCTGCCGGCCATCGACAGGCTGTTCGACGCCGGGCACCGGCTGCGGGTGGTCGTCTCGACCACCGATCTGGCGTACGCGACGCCGGACGCTCCCGCCGTACACCGGATCGGCCTCGACTCGCCCGACCTCACGCTGCCCCGGGACACGGCGCTGACCACCCCGATGACGGGCCCCGCATGGTGGACCTGGGCGCTGCCGCTCGCCGCCCTCGCGGTCGCCGTCGCGCTGCTGCTCGCCGGCCGGATCCGGACGCGTGACGATCGCCGGGCCGACCTCGCCGAGGTGCCGCTCGTGATCAGCGGGCTGGGCAAGCGCTACCGCGGCGGCGAGAAGGCCGTGGACGGCCTGTCCTTCCGGGTGGAGAAGGGGCAGGTGCTCGGCCTGCTCGGGCCCAACGGCGCGGGCAAGACCACCACCATGCGGATGCTGATGGGGCTGATCGTCCCCGACGAGGGCGAGATCAGGATCTTCGGCGATCGGGTGGTGCCCGGCGCTCCCGTGCTGTCGCGGCTGGGGTCGTTCGTGGAGGGACCCGGTTTCCTGCCGCATCTGTCCGGCCGGGCCAATCTCGAGCTCTACTGGCGGGCCACCGGCCGGCCGGCGCGGGACGCCCACCTGGAGGAGGCGCTGGAGATCGCCGGGCTCGGCGCCGCCCTCGACCGCGCGGTCCGCACCTACTCCCAGGGCATGCGGCAGCGGCTGGCCATCGCCCAGGCCATGCTCGGTCTGCCGGACCTGCTGGTGCTCGACGAGCCGACCAACGGCCTCGACCCGCCACAGATCGCCGAGATGCGCAAGGTGCTCAAGGCGTACGCCGAGCGCGGGCGCACCGTCATCGTCTCCAGCCATCTGCTGGCGGAGGTCGAGCAGACCTGCAGCCACGTGGTGGTCATGCACCGCGGCCGGCTGGTCTCCACCGGTCCGGTGGGCGAACTGCTCGGCCGGGCCAAGTCGGCCAACGGCTCCGGCCCCCGGCTGGAGGACGTCTTCCTCGACCTGATCGGAGAGAGCCGATGAGCCCGGTGTCGCAGGAGTCCCCGAGTCAGGACCTCGGGCAGGCGCACGGCTACGCTCCCGGTCGGACGCTGCCGCTCCGGGTGGAGATCCTGCGCCAGTTCAAACGGCGCCGGACGCTGGTGATGTTCGGCCTGCTGCTGGCGCTGCCGTGGATCCTCGTCGTGGCGTTCCAGTTCGGCCCGCAGCGCGGCGGGCAGGACTCGCTGCGGCTGTCCGACCTCGCCACCCAGGGCGGGCTCAACTTCGCCGCCTTCGCGCTGTCGGTGTCGGCGAACTTCCTGCTGGTCGTCGCCGTGGCGATGTTCTGCGGCGACACCGTGGCGAGCGAGGCGAGCTGGTCGTCGCTGCGCTACCTGCTGGCCGCGCCCGTGCCCCGGAGCAGGCTGCTGCGGCAGAAGCTGATCGTGGCGCTGGGCTACTCGGCCGCCGCCGTGACCGTGCTCCCGCTGATGGCGCTGCTGGCCGGCACGCTCGCCTTCGGCTGGAACGACATCCGGGTGCCCGGCACGGGTGAGCTGATCCCGGCCGCCGACGTGCTGCCGAAGTTCGCCGTCGTCATCGGATATGCCCTGGTCAGCCAGCTCGTGGTCGCGTCGCTGGCCTTCCTGCTCTCGGTCTCCACCGACTCGCCGCTGGGCGCCGTCGGCGGGGCCGTCGGCCTGGTGATCGTGAGCAGCATCCTCCAGGCGGTGGAGGCGCTCGGCTCGCTGCGCGAGTTCCTGCCCACGTTCTGGAACACCGCCTGGCTCGACGCGCTCGCCCCGGAGCCCGACTACAGCGGGATGATCAAGGGCGTCGCGGTCTCCGTGACGTACTCGGTGATCCTGATCGCCTTCGCGTTCCGCCACTTCCGCACCAAGGACGTCGTCTCCTGACGGCCCGTCGCGGGGCCGGTCTCGACCCGGCCCCGGCGGTCTCGGTCTAGCCCCAGTGGGGTGGGCGTTCTTCCAGGTAACGGGCGTCGTCGGAGTCGGAGTGCCACTCGCCCCAACCGAGGTCGGTGTCGTCGCTCGTCTGGTCGGGCAACACCGGCAGTCCCTCGTCGAAGAGGTCCACCGGACGCATGTCATCCGGATGCTGCACAGTCACGCCCTTCATGATATCCGGTGCGTATGACCGCCGGGGAGGAGAATCATCACCGACAGATCCGGGCGCGTGTCGGCGGCCGAAGGTACGATGCGGATGCAGACAGCACGCCCGGACGACCCCCGACGACCCCGTGAGGCGGCATGGCTACGCCAGCAGGATGGCGGCAAGAGGGCAACCTGCCCGTGGAGCTCACCAGTTTCGTGGGCCGTACGCGGCTGCTCGCTTCGCTGCGGCAGCGGCTGCAGCAGTCCCGCCTGGTGACGGTCACGGGCATCGGCGGAGTGGGCAAGTCACGTACGGCCCTGCGCATCGCCCACCAGGTCCGCAGGCAGTTCCGGGACGGCGTCTGGTACGCCGACCTGGCCCGGCTGCAGGACCCCGGGATGGTCTACCACACGATCACCTCTTCCCTCGGCATCGCCGACCAGTCCGCCAGGGAGGGGCAGGACACGCTGGTCGAGTGGCTGTCCGACCGGGAGATCCTGCTCATCCTGGACACCTGTGAGCACCTCGTCGACGCCGTCGCCGCTCTCACCGCCAGGCTCCTCGAGGTCGCGCCCAACCTGCGGATCCTCGCCACCAGCCGACGCTCGCTCAACGCGCAGGGCGAGTACACGCTCGCGGTCCCGCCGCTCACCGTCCCCGGTGACGACCCGGCGGAGAATCCGTACACGAACGAGGCGGTCGAGCTGTTCTCCGCGCGGGCCGGCGCCGTGGTGCCCGACTTCGTGGTGGACGAGAGCAACATCACCGCCGTCTCCGAGCTGTGCCGCCGCCTGGACGGGATCCCGCTCGCCATCGAGCTCGCCGCCGTGCGCCTGCGCTCCCTGTCGGTCGACCAGATCCTCGCCCTGCTCACCGACCGGTTCAGCCTGCTCGCCGGCGCGAGCCGTACGGCCCTGCCGCGCCATCAGACGCTGCGCGCCGCGATCGGGTGGAGCCACGAGCTGTGCGAACCGGCCGAGCGGCTGCTGTGGGCCCGGCTGTCGGTGTTCGCCGGCGACTTCGAGCTGGAGGCGGCCCGCTACGTCTGCTCCGACGAGTCGCTCGCGGCCGAGCGCATCCTCGACGTGATCACGGAGCTGGTCGACAAGTCGGTGCTGCTGAGCTTCCCGACCCCGGCCGGCCAGCGTTACCGGCTGATCGACACGCTGCGGCAGTACGGCGGGGAGTGGCTGGACAAGCTCGGCGAGACGGCCGAGCGGCGCCGCCGCCATCGGGACTACTACCTGCAGCTCGCCGAGCGTGGCGAGCACTCCTGGTCGGGGCCCCGGCAGGTGCACTGGTTCACCCGCATGCGGCAGGAGCACGACAACATCCGGGTGGCCCTCCAATACTGCCTGTCGGTCCGGGGCGAGGAGGGCGTCGGCCTCGAACTGCTGTCGTCCCTGTGGTACCTCTGGGTCGCCTGCGGCTTCGCCCGGCAGGGCGTGCACTATCTGGAGCGCGCGCTCGACGCGGCGCCCGAGCCGAGCAGGCGGCGGTGCAAGGCCCTGTGGGTGCTGTCCTACATCCGCAGCGCGCAGGGCGACATGGCCGGGGCGCTCGAGGCCGCCGAGCGGTGCAGCACCGAGGCGGTGCTGGCGGGCGACTCGGTGGCGGTCCTGCTGTCGACCAAGATGCAGGGCACCGCGGCCATGCTGCAGGGTGACACGCAGAAGGCCACCGCCCTGCTCGGCGTCGCCATCGAGTTCCACCGGGGCGGCCGCGAGCTCAACCCCGGCCTGCTCCCGGCGATCGTGGAGCTGTCCGCCGTTCTGCTGACCCAGGGCGAGTTCGCCGAGGCCGAGACGCTGCTGCTGGACTGCCTGAACCTCTGCCAGGAGCGGGGCGAGCTGTGGCTGCGCTCCTACGCCTGGTACGTCATGGCGATGGTGCAACGCGCCACGGGACGCCACGACGAGTCGCTGGTGAGCTGCAAGGAGTCGCTGCGCATCAAACGCCACTTCCACGACGTGCTCGGCGTCGTGCTGTGCGTGGACGCGCTGGCCGGGCTCAACCTCGACATGGGCGCCGCCGAGCGCACCGCGATGCTGCTCGGCGCCGCCCAGGCCAACTGGCGCACGTTCGGCCTCCCGCAGTTCGGCTCGCCGTTCTTCACGGCCGAGCACGAGCAGTGCGTCAAGGAGTGCAAGAAGCAGATCGGCGACGCCGCCTACGACGAGGCGTACGCCCTGGGGGCGCGACTCAGCCTCGGCGACCTCATCGAGTACGCACTGGACGACTTCGGCGACTTCGAACAGGAGTGACCGTCGCCGGTCGTGGTCAGGCCGAGCCGCGCCGCCCCTTGGGATCGGGTCGCGCCGGTCAGGCGCCGGTCAGTGCGGCGGTGTAGCGCGAGCTGGTCAGCGAGTAGTCGACGCTGCCGCTGATCCAGTACTGCAACCCGCGGACGTAGGCGGAGACGGCCGGTGAGCGCAGCGACGCCGTGGCCGGTTCCAGCGCCACCATCTCGGCGATGGCCCGGTCGCGCATCACCCCGATCCGGTCCATCGCCTCCTGCACCGAACAGCCCGCGTGGGTGACCAGCACGCTCACGAGATTGTTGCGGCCGTTGACCGCGTCACGCTCCTTGGCGTACGAGATGAGGTCGTTGTCCCACACGACCACGTCGTTGGCGTGCTGGGTCATCGCCCGCACCGCGGGATGGCGCCACTCGTCCCAGGTGAGGCAGACCTCGGCGGTCAGGTCGATCAACGCGAAGACGGTGAGCATGGCCCCGGTCCTGCGGCGCATGAAGACGTAGTCGGCGAACGTGGGGATGACGTCGTCCTCCCGGTTGGCCGCCTCCCAGACCTGGGCGAACAGGTAGTCCTTCGTCGCCGCGCGCCAGCGGTCGAGCTGGTCGGCGGTGCCGTACGCGGTGATCCGGGCCTTGATGTCGAGCAGCGCGCGGGCGAAGACGTCGTCGACCGGCTCCGCGCCGGTGAGGTCGTCGATGACCTCGAAGAGCCGCGGCAGCGCCCGGGCGATCTCGGCGGCCCTCCGATCGGACTCGCAGTAGACGTCGTCGAAGGCGAACAGCCACACGCACCAGTCGGTGACCACCTGGCACAGCTCCCGGGCCGCGTAGGGGTAGGTGCGGGCGCCCAGCCATCCGTATCCGGCCGACCGGAAGCGCTCCAGCTGTTCGCCGTCGGCGATCATCCCGGAGGCCGCCAGCCAGCTCATCGTGTCCCGGTCGACCTCGTCGACGTGGGGGTTCACGTCGCTGTGGAAGGGACAGGTGAGCTCGGGGAGACGGAAGGCCTGCGTGATGTTGGAAGTCGTCGGCATCAGCCCAGCATGACCAGCGTGCAGGACGAAGACCAGACTGTCCTACATTACGGAAAGTTTAGGTCAGTTTACATCATGTCCGAAATCAGGGATCTGTAGATCCGTGTCCGAAACATCGGACTGGTTCTGGCGTCGGCGGGATGCCCCAGGACCGTCGTCCACAGGGCGGACCCACGAGTCCGCGCGGGAATCCGTACTGTGCTGCACTAGGTTCATCAGGTAAAGGACCCTTGAGAAAGGCTGGAGACGTGTTCGACCCCACGGATCTCTACCGGCTCGACGGGAACCTCCCCGAGCTGACCGATCCGGTGCTGCTATACCACTTCGAGGGGTTCGTGGACGCCGGTGCCACGGGCCGGTTGGCAATCGGGCACCTCCTCGCCGAGTTGGAGCATCGGGTCATCGCCAGGTTCGACGTGGACCGGCTGCTCGACTACCGGTCCCGGCGACCGGTAATGATCTTCGATACCGACCGCTGGATCGACTACGAGACGCCGGAACTGGCCGTCCATCTCGTGCGCGACACCACCGGCACGCCGTTCCTGGTCATGTCGGGGCCGGAGCCGGACCGCGAGTGGGAGCTGTTCACCGACGCCGTCGCCACACTCGTCACCCGGCTGGGCGTGAGCAGGCTGGTGAGCGTGCACGGCATCCCCATGGGCGTGCCGCACACCCGTCCGCTCGGTCACACCGCGCACGCGAGCCGCCCCGAGCTCATGACCGGCCGGCCCAGCCCCTTCGGCAAGGTGCAGGTGCCCGGGAGCATCGCGGCGCTCATCGAGTTCCGGCTGGGCGCGAAGGGCCACGACGCGGTGGGCTTCGCCGTACACGTGCCGCACTATCTGGCCCAGGCGGAGTATCCCCAGGCCGCGGTGGCGGCACTGGAGGCGATCACCGGCAGCACCGGTCTGGTGTTCCCCTTGGAGACCCTCCGGGAGGCCGCCGCGCGGACCGACGACGAGATCGCCGAGCAGATCAGCGCGTCGGCCGAGCTGTCGGGCGCGATCCAGGGCCTGGAGCAGCAGTACGACGCCTTCCAGTCGGGCTCCGAGCGGGACAGCCTGCTCGCGGAGAGCATGCCGATGCCGACCGGCGACGAACTGGCCGCCCAGTTCGAGGCGTTCCTCGCCGAGCGCGACGAGCGGGACGGCTGAGATGATCGCTGGAGCGCCCGACATCCGGGTCGGTCTGGCCGGTTACGGCACCGGGGGCGCGTTCTTCCACGCGCCCCTGATCGCCGCCGTCCCCGGGCTGCGGCTGGCGGCCGTGGTCACCCGCGACCCCGCCAGGGCCGAGCGGGTACGGCACGAGCACCCCGGCGCCGAGATCGTCGGGGCGGCCGACGAGCTGTGGGACCGGTGCGACCTCGTGGTGATCGCCACGCCGAACCGCACCCACGTGCCGCTGGCCGTCGAGGCGCTCAAGGCCGGTCTGCCCGTCGTGGTGGACAAACCGCTGGCGGGCACCGCCGCCGAGGCCCGGGATCTCCTTCGGCTCGCGCGCGATCGCGGCCTGATGGTCGCGGTGTACCAGAACCGGCGCTGGGACGGCGACTTCCTGACGGTCCGCCGCCTGCTGCCCGAGCTCGGGGACGTGCACCGCTTCGAGTCGCGGTTCGAGCGGTGGCGGCCGGTGCCCAAGGGCGGCTGGCGGGAGTCGGGCGGTCCGGAGGAGATCGCCGGGATTCTCTACGACCTCGGCAGCCACCTGGTCGATCAGGCCGTCCAGCTCTTCGGGCCCGTCTCCCGCGTGTACGCGGAGGCCGACACGCGGCGGACCCGCGTGCTGGCCGACGACGACGCCTTCATCGCGCTGACGCATGCCTCCGGCACGCGGTCACACCTGTGGATGAGCGCGCTCGCCGGTCGGCTCGGCCCCAGGTTCCGGGTGCTCGGATCGACGGCGGCCTACGTCAAGTGGGGGCTCGACCCCCAGGAGGAGCGGCTGCGCGCGGGTGAGCGCCCGGCCGAGGGCTGGGGGGTCGAACCCGCCGAGCGGTGGGGGACGCTCGGCGTCGACGGAGACAGCCGTACGGTGCCCACCGAGCCGGGGGCCTACCAACGGTTCTACGAGGGCGTCGTGGCCTGCCTCCGGGACGGCGCGCCGCCACCCGTCTCGGTGGAGAGCGTCATCGAGACCCTCGCCGTCCTGGAGGCCGCCAGACTGTCGGCCGCCACCGGCACGGTCATTCCCATCCCCGCCGAGAAAGCCTGCTAGAGGAACCCCCGGTCGAAACCGCGGCGACCGCTCCACGCCGGCCCCTGCGGAGTGGTCAGTCCCGGACGAGCGTGCCCAGGTATGTGACGTCGCCTTTCGTGCCGTCCCATCGATAGGCGAGCCCGTCGTCGGTTCTGACCAGGGTGACCGTGCCGGCCGCGCACCTGTCGAGCCGGAAGACGAGTGCGGTGCCGGAGCTGCGCGTCAGCCTCAGGGTGGCCTGGCACGAGGTGGTCACGTCCTGCCAGCTTCCGGTGTTCTCGCCCGGCGCCAGCGTGATCTGGACGTCGGTCTCGTCGCTGCCCACAACGACCTCGGTCGGCTCGATGTGGCCGCCCCACGTGCCGGCGAGCGCCGCCGGTACGGTTCCCCCGGGCGTGGTCGTCGGCGTGGCGGTGGTGTCCCCCGAGCCGCCGTCGTTCTCGTTCACCACATCGTCCGTCATGGCCCCGTCGTCCTCCGTGACATCGTCCGGCGCGGGGATGCCGCCCGCTGTGGCGTCAGGCGTGGGGATGCCACCCGAAGTTGGGGTGCCCTGGCTGTGATCGGACGCCGGTGAGGTGGCGGCCGGTGACACGATCGTCGTCGCGTCGGCGGCCGCGGTGGGGGACGCGGTGGGGGACGCCTTCTCATCGGTCAGGAGCCGCGGCGCCAGGAGCGCGGCCGTGACCGACAGCGCGGCGGCGGCCGCCACAGCGCCGATGACGATCCCGGTACGCGAACGCCGTACGCCTGCCCCGGCGCCCGGCGGGGTCGCCGGAACCGCGGTGAGGACGGCGGTCGCCTCGCCCTGCCGTACGCCCTCCGGCCTGGTGGCCGCCGCGGCCACGCCCGCCCGCAGCGGGTCGGGGGCGGAGCCGACGAGCTCCAGCAGCACGTCGCGGGAGGCCGGCCGGCGCGCCGGGTCCTTCGCGAGGCAGCGTTCGACCACTCCACGCAGCGGCTCGGGCAGCCCGGAGGCGTCGGGCTCGGCGGTCAGGATCCGGTGCATCACGGCGGGCACGCTGTCGGCGCCGAACGCGGCCCGTCCGGTGGCGGCGAAGACGATCGTGGCGCCCCAGGCGAACACGTCGGAGGCGGGGGTCGCCGGCTGCCCGGCGATCTGCTCGGGCGCCAGATAGGCGGGGGTGCCGACGGGGCCCGCCGTGATCGTGTCGCTCGCGCTGTGCCGGGCGATGCCGAAGTCCACCACGCGGGGGCCGTCCGGCCCGAGGAGCACATTGCCGGGTTTGAAGTCTCGGTGCACGATCCCGGCGGCGTGGATGGCCGTCAGCGCGGTGGCCGTGCCGACCGCGAGCCGTTCCAGCTCGCCGCCCCGCAGCGGGCCCCCGGCGTCGACCCGCCGCTGCAGGGAGGGCCCGTCGATGAACTCGCTCACGACGTCCGGCATCGGCCCGTCGACCATGGCGGTCAGCACCCGGGCGGTGCAGAACGGCGCCACGCCGCGCATCGCGTCGAGCTCCCGGGCCAGCCGCTCCTTGACGGACGAGTCGAAGCCCGACTTGAGCACCTTCACGGCGACCGGTTCCCCGCCCGGTGTCCAGCCCAGGAACACGACGCCCTGACCGCCCTCGCCGAGCCGTCCGTTCAGCGTGAACTCGCCCAGCGCACGCGGGTCATCGGGGTCCAGGGGGTCGACCATGGGACCGCACGATAGCGGTCAGAAGACGCGGTGCGATATCGCTCAAAGGCGGCGGAGGTCGACCGCGTAGGCGAGCTTGCGCCGCCCGGCGTCGCTCATGTGCAGGTGATCACCGACGTCGTACGGCGCGGCGAGCTGCTCGGGGAACTCCGGGTCGCGGACGGCCTTGTCGAAGTCGATGACGCCGTCGAAGGCCCCGCTGGTCCGGATCCACTTGTTGACCTGCTGCCGGATCTCCTCCCGCTCCTGGGTCCAGCTGCCGAAGCCGTAGAACGGGGTGAGCGTCCCGCCGAGGATCCGCACCTTCCGGGCGTGCGCCATCTTGATCAGCCGTTTGTAGCCGTCGATCAGCGGCGCGGCGGAGGTGTAGTAGCCCCGGGAGATGTCGTTGATGCCCTCGTAGACGATGACCGTGCGCACGCCCGGCTGGGTCAGCACGTCGCGGTTGAATCGGCCGAGGCCACGTGGCCCGACGTCGTGGTGGAGCAGCCGGTTGCCCGCGATGCCGGCGTTGAGCACGCCCATCCGCCGGTTCGCCGGCAGCCGGCCGAGCCGGTGATAGAGGTAGTCGGTCCAGCGGCGGTTGGCGTCGGCGCTCTGCCCCGCGCCGTCGGTCAGCGAGTCGCCGAACGCGACGACCGAGCGTGTGGTCTTCGGCGCGCCGACGGCGATGCGGTCCAGGAAGTACCACTGCGTGCTGGTGTAGGTGAAGCCGTCGGCGCTCTCCTCGGCGGCGAAATCACCCGGATCCGACAGATACGTGGTCGCGTAGGCACGCTCATGCCCGGTGACGCCCCGGACGTTGCTCGGCACGTAGAAGCTGACGACCACGTCGGACCCGCCGGGGATCTTCCCCGGGATCGGATCGCTCCAGGTGGCCCGCCCTGAGCCGATGGTGACCGATTTACGGCCGCCGAAGGTCACCGGCCGGTTCGTTCCCGTGAGGATCTCCGCGCCGTACGCCTGGATGCCGACGTGTACGCCGCGCAACGTCACCGGCGCCGATCCGAACAGGTTGGACAGACGGATGCGCATGCCCGTACCACCGATGCTGGTCCGCACCACCATCCGCACGGTCTGATCTCCGAGGGCGGCGACGAGCCGGGTGGTCGAGGCCGACCAGGTGCCGACCAGGCGGTGGGAGGCGGCGGGCTGCTCGCCTTTCCCCCGGTCCCCATGCCGGTCTACCTGGGTCTGCGCACCGGCCGGGGTCGCGGGGAGCACCACCACGGTCGTCGTCGCTGTCGCCGCGGCGAAGGCCAGAGCCACCACGGACAACCGGTGAGTCGGCCGGGGCATCAAGATCCTCCTGATGTGATGGGGGGTGATTGTGCCCCTACATTACGAGAGTTTTACCGGTGGCAGGGTGGTTTGCGGATCATCCACCTCGCCCGGCCGCGCCGTCCCGGCTCCCGTAATCTCTTTAACGATGAACGAGCATGAACGCTGGATAGATCTGAACGGTGCGGTCAACGTACGGGACCTGGGCGGACTGCCCACCATCGACGGCGGCGTCACCCGGTTCGGCCGGATTCTCCGATCCGACAACCTGCAGGGGCTGACCGACGGCGACGTCGACCGGCTGGTCTGGGACCTCAAGCTGAGGAACGTCGTGGACCTGAGGTCGGTGGCCGAGGTGCGGCTGGAGGGTCCCGGCCCGCTGACCCGGGTGGCGGAGGTCGGGATCCATCACCTCAGCCTGTTGCCCGAGGGCGGGCGGTTCACCGACGCCGGAGCCGACACGGTCGACGAACGGGCGCTGCCGCGGCGGGCCGAGCACACCGAGGACGAACGGTCGGAACCGCGGCTCACCCGCTACTACAGCGGCTACCTGCGCGACCGGCCCGACTCGGTGCTGGCGGCGCTGCGCGTGCTCGCGGTGGACGACGGCACGGCCGTGGTCCACTGCGCGGCGGGCAAGGACCGCACCGGGGTCGTCAGCGCGCTGGCGCTCGCGGTCGCCGGGGCCACCCCGGAGGCGATCGTCGCCGACTACGTGGCCACCGGCGTACGGCTGGCGGCGGTGCTCGCGCGGCTGCGGTCCAGCGAGACCTACCGGGCCGACCTGGACGCACAGCCGGCGGACGCGCATCACCCCCGCGCCGAGTACATGACGCGGTTCCTGGCCGGGCTCGACCGCCGGTTCGGCGGCCCGCTCGGCTGGCTCGCCGCCAACGGCTGGACCGACGACGACACCCGGGCCCTGCGCGCCCGCCTCCGCGACTGAGCACGACCCGCCGCCGGGAAAGGCCACGACGCGGCGGGAAGACCGTCAGGAAAGGCCGGCGACGAGGCGGGGAAGATCGGTGAGGGCGTCGGCCACCAGGTCGGCCTCGGCGGCCTCCGGGCGCGCGGCGTGCAGGTATCCCCAGGGACCACGGCGCAGCAGGGCCGTACGCATCCCGGCCCGCCCGGCCGGCCGCACGTCGTTGTCGAGCCGGTCGCCCACGTAGAGGATCTCCCGCGGTGCCCGGCCCGCGACGGCCGCGACCTTCGCGAAGAAACCCGGCTCGGGCTTCTCCACGCCCCAGCCGGCCGAGGTGTGGATCGCGTCGACCGGAAGGTCCATAGCGGCGAGCGCGTCGTAGGCCTGCGGCGGCTGGTTGCCGGCCACGATCACCTGATAACCGGCCTCGCGCAGCGCGGCGAGGCCGGGCCGGACGTCGGGGTAGAGGTCGTCGGCGTCGAAGTTCTCCCGCAGGCCGTCCGGATCGTCCCGCCGCCACGCCGCGATCTCGGCCTCCAGGTCGAGCCCCGGCCGGATCAGCTCGAACGCCTCCAGGTGACCCCGGTCCAGGGCCGCCATGCCGCCGAGCACGCCCATGAAGGTCAGGCGCGGCACGCCGAGCCGGTCGGCCCAGCGCGACCAGATCCGCGTCTCGTCGATCAGCGTCTCTCCCACGTCGAACACGAGCGCGCGGATCACCATCGTCTCCCCCATCTGGATCGGTCTCTCGAAACCCCGCTCAGATCCGCTCCATGGCCTTGCGTATGCGCTTCTCCGACACGGGCGCCGGGGTGCCGAGCTGCTGGGCGAAGAAGCTCACCCGCAGTTCCTCGATCATCCACCGGATGTCCCGTACGGCGGGCGCCGCACGCTCCTCGGGCTTGAGGCCGTCGAGCAGGTCGCGGTAGTCGTCCTCGACGTCGTGGACGCGGTGCATCCACTCCCGGTCGCGGCGCGGGTCGTCCGGCAGCTTCTCCAGGCGGCGCTGCACGGCGCGCAGGTAGCGGTGCACGTCCGGCAGGCGGGCGTAGCCGGTCTCGGTGACGAATCCCGGGTGGACGAGCCCGCCGAGCTGCTCCCTGATGTCCTCGACGATGTCGTCGGGCCCGGCGAGTGCGCTCTGCGCCGCGTGCCAGACCGTGAGGATCCGCTCGACCCGCGCGACGACCTCCTCGGTGGTGTCGAACAGCGACGCGCGCACGTGGTCGTGCAGGCGCCGGAATCCCGCCTCGTCCCACGCCGGTCCCCCGGCCTCGTCGATCAGTTTGTCGGCCGCGCACGCCGTACAGTCGTCGAACAGCGCGGCCGCGCCGCCGTGCGGGCTGCGGCTGAGCGCGAGCTTGGCCGTCGTGCTCAGCCCACGCAGGATCGCCTTCGCCGGGCTCACCACGTTGAGCAGCAGCAGGCGGCGGGTGCCGGCCCACATGGCCCGGCGCTGCTCGGCCTCGGTCTCGAACATGCGGACGGCGACGCTGTCGGTCTGGTCGACCAGCGCGGGGTAGGCCCGCATCCGGCCCTGCTCGAAGAGCTTGGGCAGCGTGCCGATGCTCCAGGTGCGCAGCCCGGTGCGCTCCAGGTCGTCGGCGGCGCGGGAGAGCGTGGCGCGCAGGCGCGGCGCGAGCCGCCGCTTGAGGTCCTCCAGGTCCTTGCCCTCGGCGATCGTGCGTTTCCGGTCGTCGATCACCCGGTAGGTGATGCGCAGATGTTCGGGCACCTGGTCGGGGGCCCACGCCTCCCTGGGGATGTCCAGCCCCGTCATCCGGTGCAGTTCCCGCTCCAGCGCGTCGAGGATCGGCTCACTGCCGGGCCGTACCCGCTCCAGCACGGCCTTGGCGTAGTTGGGCGCGGGCACGAAGTTGCGCCGCAGGTGCTTGGGCAGCGACCTGATGAGCGCGGTGACGAGTTCCTCGCGCAGGCCGGGGATCTGCCAGTCGAAGCCCACCGGCTCGACCTGGTTGAGCACGGCGAGCGGGACGTGGACGGTCACCCCGTCGGCCGACCCGTCCTGGACCCCCTCCCCGGCTCCGGCCCCGGCCCCGGTGGGCAGGGACCCGGGGTCGAACCGGTAGGTGAGGCGCATCCGCTGGCCGTTCTGCCGCCAGGCGTCGGGGTAGTCGCGGGCGCTGACCCCGGCGCCCTCGTTGACCAGCATCTCCGGGGAGAAGGCCAGCAGGTCGGGGGTCTCGCGCGAGGCCTTCTTCCACCAGCTGTCGAAGTGCCGTCCGGAGACGACGTCGGCGGGGATCCGCTGGTCGTAGAAGTCGAACAGCGTCTCGTCGTCCACCAGGATGTCGCGCCGCCGGGCCTTCTCCTCCAGCCGCTCGACCTCCTGGAGCAGCTTGCGGTTCTCGTGGAAGAACCCGTGATGGGTCCGCCAGTCGCCTTCGACGAGGGCGTTGCGGATGAACAGCTCGCGGCACAGCTCGGGATCGATCCGGCCGTAGTTGACCTTGCGCTCGGTCACGATGGGCACGCCGTACAACGTGACCTTCTCGAACGCGACGACGGCGGCCTGGTCCTTCTCCCAGTGCGGCTCGCTGTAGGTGCGTTTGACCAGGTGCTGGGCGAGCGGTTCGATCCACTGCGGCTCGATCTTGGCGTTGACCCGGGCCCAGAGCCTGGAGGTCTCGACGAGTTCGGCCGACATGACCCAGGCGGGCTGCGCCTTGGCGAGCGCCGACCCCGGGAAGATCGCGAAGCGGGCCCCGCGGGCGCCGATGTACTCGGTGATCGGCCTGCGGCCGTCCTGCCTGCGCTTCTCGAGGACGTCCTTGACCCCGATGTGCGACAGCAGGCCGACGAGCAGCGCCTGATGGATCCGCTGGGGGTCGGCGTCCACGCTGTTCGGCACGATGCCGAGTGTCCTGGCCACCTGCCGGAGCTGGCTGTCGATGTCCTGCCATTCCCTGACCCGCAGGTAGTTGAGGAATTCCGCCTTGCACAGCCGCCGGAACGCGCTGGACGACAGCTCCCGCTGCTGCTCCCGCAGATAGCGCCAGAGATTCAGATAAGTGAGGAAGTCCGATTCCTTGTCCGCGAACCGGCGGTGCCGCTCGTCGGCCGCCTGCTGTTTCTCGGCCGGACGCTCGCGCGGATCCTGGATCGACAGCGCCGCCGCGATGATCATGACCTCCCGGGCGCAGCCGCCCCGGTCGGCCTCCAGCACCATCCGGCCGAGCCGGGGGTCCACCGGGAGCTGGGCGAGCTTGCGGCCGACCGCCGTGAGCTGCGGACCGTGACCCTTCTGGAGACCCGGGGCCTTGCGGGTGTCCCGTACCCGCCCACCGTCCTTCCGCGTCCCGTCGGGCGTGGCCGGGGTGAGCGCACCGAGCTCGTGCAGCAGGTTGATCCCGTCCCTGATCTGCCTGCTGTCCGGGGGCTCGACGAACGGGAACGCCGCGATGTCCCCCAGGCCCAGTGCGGCCATCTGCAGGATGACGCTGGCCAGGTTGGTACGGAGGATCTCCGGGTCGGTGAACTCCGGACGGGAGACGAAGTCCTCCTCGGAGTAGAGCCGGATGCAGACGCCGTCGGACGTACGGCCGCAGCGGCCCTTGCGCTGGTTTGCCGAGGCCTGCGAGATCGGCTCGATCGGCAGCCGCTGCACCTTGAGCCGGTTGCTGTAGCGGGAGATGCGGGCCGTGCCGGGGTCGACGACGTACTTGATGCCCGGCACGGTGAGCGAGGTCTCGGCGACGTTGGTCGCCAGCACGATCCGGCGGCCCCGGTGGGGCTGGAAGACCCGGTGCTGCTCGGCGGCGGACAGCCGCGCGTACAGCGGCAGGACCTCCTCGGGGCGGCCCTTCAGCGCGTCGGCCGTGTCGCGGATCTCCCGTTCGCCGCTGAGGAACACCAGGATGTCGCCCGGACCCTCGCGGCACAGCTCGTCGACCGCCTCGACGATGGCCTGGGTCTGGTCGTCGTCCTCGCCGATCGGCCGATATCGGACCTCGACGGGATAGGTGCGACCGGACACCTCGACGATCGGCGCGCTGGGCCGTCCCGGCTCGGAGAAGTGCCGGGCGAACCGCTCGGGGTCGATCGTGGCCGAGGTGATGATCACCTTGAGGTCGGGCCGCTTCGGCAGGAGCTGCTTGACGTACCCCAGGATGAAGTCGATGTTGAGGCTGCGCTCGTGGGCCTCGTCGATGATCAGCGTGTCGTACTGCAGGAGGAGCGGGTCGGTCTGCATCTCGGCGAGCAGGATGCCGTCGGTCATCAGCTTGACGAGCGTGCCGTCGCTGGAGTGGTCGGTGAACCGCACCTTGTAGCCGACCGCCTCACCCAGCGGGATCGACAGCTCCTCGGCGATGCGCTCGGCCACCGTCCGCGCGGCGATCCGCCGGGGCTGGGTGTGCCCGATCGCGCCGTGGACGCCCCGGCCGAGCTCCAGGCAGATCTTCGGCAACTGGGTCGTCTTGCCGGAGCCGGTCTCCCCCGCCACGATCACGACCTGGTGGTCGCGGACGGCCGCGAGCAGGTCGTCCCTGCGCCGGCTGACCGGCAGCTCCGGCGGATAGCTGATCTGGGGTACGGCGGCGCGGCGTACGGCGACGCGGCGCTCCGCGGCCTCGATGTCCCCGGCGATCTCACCGGCCACGGCCCGGCGCGCCGCGCCGTCGCGTACCTTGCGCATGCCGTCGAGACGGCGGCGCAACCTGCGCTGATCGCGCAGCATGAGGTCGGGTAGGCGGCCCTGAAGGTCGGCGAGCGTGTTCATTCCACGCTCAAGGATAGGCAACCACCCCCGCAGCCCCGCCATCCGTTTTCCGTCGGCGAGATCACCATGGGATTGGAGCATTTAGCGACGGGTAGCCACAAAAGGGATATTCAACACCAAAGGAGGACCTGATGATCAGGATGCTCCACCAGATGGGGCTGCGCTCCAACATGATGTACGGAGCCGGTCTCATCTCGATCGGTGCCTCGATCGCTTCGTGGTTCGTCTCCAAGCAGTACGAGAACGCGGGCATGGACCGGGCCGACCGCTGGGGGCTGTTCATCGGTGAGTGGGTGCCGACGTTCTTCGCGCTCGGCATCGCCCTGCGCATGGAGGAGCTCAGCGAGGAGATGGGTCACGAGACTCCCGAGTTCCACGAAGAGAGCGCGGAGATGCGACGGCCCGCCCGGACCGGGGTCTGACACCGTCCGACACCGTCCGACGACCACCCCCAGTCCCGTGATCTTGCGAATACTCGCACATCGGGCCAGGAGCAGGGACTACACATTTTTGATCTTGCAGTTTCTCGCAGACATGTGCACTGGTCAGCGAAAACGTCATTGGTGATCTTGCACTCCCGACTGCAAGATCACGGAGTTGATTCGCGCAGTTCAGGAGGGCGAGCTGCAAGAAACCGCAAGATCACGGGGTGGGGTCTGGTCAAGAACCCGGTCGGACGTCTGCTCAACGTCTGCTCAACGTCTGCTCAACGTCTACTCGGTCTTTTCGGCGCGGACGATCGCGATCGGGCAGTGGGCGCGGTGGAGGACGCCGTGGCTCACAGAGCCGAGCAGCGCTCCCTTGACCTCGCCGACCCCGCGGGTGCCCACGACCACCAGGTCCGCGGTCCGGGAGGCCTCGGCCAGCACCGTGATGGGGTGCCCGCACACGACGGACTCGGCCAGGGGGACATCGGGGTGCCGCTCCCGCCACGGCGCCAGCCGCCGGCGGAACGACTCGGCCTCGGCCTCGGAGATCTCCGTCATCACCGCACCGTATCCGGCCATGGGCGGGCCGAACACCGGCGGCCGCCAGGCGTGTACGGCACGCACGCGCGCCCCGCGGAGCCCGGCCTCCTCGAACGCGAACTCGACCGCCGACTCACTGTGCGGGGACCCGTCGAAGCCCACCACGATCTCGTCGTACGGCTCGCGCCGGGTTCCCCGCACCACGACGAGCGGGACGGCCGCCCGGGCGGCCAGGCCGAGCCCGACGGAGCCGAGCACGAGCCCGGCGAAACCTCCCATGCCCCTGCTGCCCACCACGACGAGGTCGGCCCGCTCCGACTCGTCCGTCAACCGCTCGACCACGGTGCCGGTGACGAGGCCGGTGGTCACGGTGAGGCCGGGCGCCTCCTCGCGCCCCCCGGCGCGCCCGATCGCCCGCTCCCGGGCGCGGGCGAGCACGCCCTCGCAATGGTCCGACAGCGACTCGCTGAAGCCGGCCACCCCGTGGAAGGGATATTCGTTGGCCCACGGCTCACGGACATGCACGATCTTCAGCGCGGCGCCGCGCCGCAGGGCGTCGTCCACCGCCCAGTCCACCGCCGCCAGCGCCTGCTCGGAGCCGTCCACGGCCGCCACGATCGAACCGGACATATTCGCAATCCTCCCGGGTAGTTCCGACAACTCCATCACATCCCCGGAACGGGGAGGCGGACAGCGGCCGAACGGCCCGGCCGGACAGGACCTCCGGCACCTGCGCGGCCCCCCGGACGGGAGTGGGATGGAGGGTGAGGAGCCCGAGACGACGGACCCCGAGACAGAGGAGAGGGTGAGGTAAGCGATGGGCGCGCCGATGAAGCGGGAATCGAGAGGACTCTTCCCCGACCTTTTCGACTGGTTGGAGGCGCCGCTGGCCACGCTCCGGCCGATGGCCGGGCAGCAGATCCGCTTCGAGGACTACATCAAGGACGGACGCTACGTGCTCCGTGCCGAACTGCCCGGAATCGACCCCGAGAAGGATGTCGAGATCACCGTGTCGAACGGTGTTCTCATGATCCACGCCGAGCGGCAGCAGGAGGAGCGGGAGGGACACCGCACCGAGTTCCGGTACGGATCGTTCACCCGGTCCATCACGCTGCCGCCGACGGCCGACGACAGCGACGTCAAGGCCACCTACGACAAGGGAATCCTCGAGGTCAGCGTGAAGCTCGCCGAGGAGAAGCCCGCCGGCAAGCGAATCGAGGTGGAGAAGCCGGCCGGGTAAGCGGACGGCAAACAAAGATCTCCGAGATCGGGGCCCGTCCGCACGGACGAGGCGGACGGGCCCCGTTACGACCGCGGCACGGCGGAGACATGCAGAACAGAGGAGGTGGACCTCATGGAGTCCAAGAGATGGAACGTCGAGATCTTCGTCGACGAAGACGACAACGACGATCTGACCACCGCGACCGCCGTGCTGTACACGAACGCGGGTAGAAGGCACGAGAGCGTCGCGCACGCTCGACGCAACCCGGCGGACCGTCCCGTTCCGGAGATCGGTGACGAACTCGCGGCGGGACGGGCGCTGTCGGATCTGGCGGCGAAACTGCTCGGGGACGGCGCGGAAGACGTGGCACGGCTCGCCGGACCGGCCTACGAGACGCACTGACCGGCGGGCGCGCACAGGGCGCGCAAAGTGTGCGCGCAGGGCGCGGTGCGAAGGTCACCGGGCCGAGGACGGGCGACGGTGCGGGAGAGCGTCACTCCTCCCGCACGACGTCCTCCGGGTCCTTGTCCTCTCGCATGCCGCGCCAGGAGGGGTGGCGCAGCCTGCCCTCGCCCGTCCACTCGCCGAACCGCACCTCGCCGACCAGCACGGGGCGCACCCAGTAGGCGCCGCGCGCGTCCTCACGCGGCGGTTCCTCGTCGAAGGGCGAGGTCTCCTGCTTGAGCGGCGCCAGCCGTACGGCGAGCTCGCGCAGGACCGCCTCGGTGAATCCGGTGCCCACGCTGCCGGCGTAGCGGAGACGGCCCTCCTCGTCGTGTACGCCGAGCAGCAGTGAGCCGATCATGCCGGCGCGGCGGCCGGCGCCGGACCGCCAACCGCACACGACGACGTCCTGGGTGCGGAAGTTCTTCACCTTCACCCAGTCCGGCGACCGCCTGCCCTGCCGGTACGGCGAGGCCAGCCGCTTGGCCATCACCCCTTCCAGGCCCAGCCTGCGCGACTCGGCGACCGCCCGCGGGCCGTCGTCGCGGAAGCACGGCGGCACGTCCCAGTGGTCACCCGGCGTTACCAGCTCCTCGAGCAGTCCCCTGCGTGCCGTGTACGGCATCGCGATCACGGGCTCCGCGTCGACGTGCAGCACGTCGAACAGCAGGTAGACCACCGGCACGGCCACCGCCAATCGAGCGATCTTCGCCGCCTGCCGCTGGTGCATCCGCGGCTGCAGCGCCTCGAACGACGGTCTGCCGCGCCGGTCGAACGCGACGATCTCCCCGTCCAGGACCAGGTCGTGCCCGCCCACCGCTCCGGCGAGCCCGTGCGTCTCCGGATAGGCCACCGTGATGTCCCTGGCGTTGCGGGAGACCAGCCGGACCCGGCCGCCCTCGATGTAGGCGAGCGCCCGCACGCCGTCCCACTTCATCTCGAAGGCGTAGTTTTCACCGGGCTCGGGGAGCGGCCCGGCCTGCCCCATCATCGGCGTGTACGCCGGGAGCCCCCTCATGCCACCAGGACTTCGCTCGCAGGGATCTTCAACCGGACAGGCCGGTCACCCGGTGATCAGCCCGGCCGCCCGCATCTCCTCGGTCAGCCAGGAGAACGCGGGCAGGCCCAGGCCCCCGCCGTTCACCTGGCCGGGAGGAAAGCCGATCGGCCCGCCGCTGATCGGCGCCCCCGGAGAAGGACCGGCCGCGGCCGGCTGCCCGGCGTACGGCATGGGGCCGAACGGCGCGGCAGGTCCGGCGGCACCGGGCGCATGCCCGGCCGGCGGCGCGCCCGCGGCCGTCGGGCCGTTGAGCGTGCCCCGTCCGCTGCCCGGGATGGTCCCGTTGGCGTGCAGTGACTCGCCCGCGCCCGCTGCGCCCGCCCCACGCGCCTTGACCGCGCGGCCCTTGCCCGTCACCCCGCCTTCATGTCCACCGCTTCCCTGCCCACCGGCCCGCTGTCCACCTGTCCGCTGTCCACCCGGTCCGCGTCCACCGGGCGAAGCGACCACGCCGGGCCCGGCCTCGGCTGCGGACGGCTCACCCGCGATCCCGGCGGCCACCGGAGCCCCGTCGGCGTATTCCATTCCACCCGTCATCGCCCATGCTCCACCGGCGTCCGGATCCACCGCGCCGGGCACGAGCAGGCCGGCCCAGGCCATCTCGGTGGTGAGCCGGTCGAGCAGGCCCTGGACGCCGCCCGCGGTGAGGTCGCCGGAGCCGATGTCGGTGGTGAGTTCCGGCGCGATGAACGCGAGGGCCGGCCCCAGGGCGAGCAGCGCGTTGGGCAGCCCGGCACCGGTGCGGCCCGGGTCGCCGAGGTCGAGCGGCACACAGCTCGACTTGATGATCTGGAAGAGGCGCTCGACCCGCCGGGCGTCGCGCGTGCCGTACCCGTCGTACAGGTCCGGGTGATGCGCGAGCACGAGAGCCGCGAGGCCGGTGACGTGCGGCGCGGCCATCGAGGTGCCGTCCCACGCGGCGTAGTCGCCGGACGGCACGGCCGACAGCACCGCCACACCGGGCGCGCAGACGTCGATGCCCGGGCCGTGACAGGTGAATCTGGGCGAGAAGTATCCCTCTCCCGTGCACGGCTCCGTGATCTCGGCGGCGTGCGCCGTGCCGGCGGGGAAGGTGCCGACCCGCCCGATGGCGGCGACGGTCAGCACCGTGGGCAGGTTTCCGGGAAAGCCCACAGGCCCGCCGTCGTTGCCCGCGGCGACCACGCACGCCACACCCGCTTCACGGGCCTGCTCGATCTTGGCGGCGACGAGCTGGGACGGGTGCCTGCTGCCGAGGCTCAGGTTCACCACATCGATCCGCTGCTCTATGCAGTAGTCGAGGGCCTCGATGAGATCGCTGAACCGCCCCCCCGGGAAGATCTTGCAGGCGTGCACCTCTGCCTCCACCGCGAAGCCGACGACACCCTGACCGTCGTCGGCGCCGCCGATGATCGCGGCGCAGTGAGAGCCGTGGTAGGCCGTGTCCACCGCCCAGCCGTCGGGCTTTCGGTCCGAGAGGTCGATGCCGCCGCTGATGCGGTTGAGCAGATCGGGATGGTCGATCGCCGCCCCGGAGTCGATGATCGCGACCTTCACACCGGCGCCGCGGAACGTGGGCGGCAGCCGGTCGAGGTTCATCGCCTGCTGGCCCCAGCCGAAGAGCTGGTGCCCGGGAAAGCCCTCCAAGGTCTCCGACAGCTTCACCAGTTCGATCAGGTTGTCCCTGCTCGTGGACAGGGACGGGCGGTCGAGATGGAAGCTCCAGTGGCCGGAGCGGGGCTTGACCACCAGGCTGACGACGGACTCCGGCGTCTCACCGGCGAGTGTCACCGTTGCCCGGCCGTCCGCGCCCGTCACGCCCTGGGCGGGCCAGCCGAAACCGGTGACGAAGACGGTGGCGCCCGGCACCGGCTTGCCGTCGCCGTCTCGCACCAGGAACGTGAAGGTGCTCACCACTCCCGACGGCACCACGGCCGCGGCCGTACGGCGCCTGCGCGGCGGCCCCGGCACCTCGGTGTAGGTCAGCAGCCGGTCACGCTCGATGAGCACCTGCGGATACTTCATGTGCAGCTCGAGAGCGTGCTCGGCGGTCATGTCCACGATCAGGATCTCGGGGAACGGGGCGCTCGTTCCCATTACCTGAGGGCCCATTACCTGAGGGCCCATCGCCTGAGGGCCCATCGCCTGAGGGCCCGTCACCTGCGGACCCATGACATGTGAGCCGGTCATCTGCGGGCCGCCCATCAGGTGAGGGGCCGTCGCCGGAAAGGCCGGCCCCTGATGCCGTCCCTGCGGCTCGGCGCCGGCCGGTGGTCCCGGATGGCCCGGAAGCCGGCGACGCACGGTCACTTCCGGGTCGTTCTCCAGCAGCTCGCACAGACCGTCGGCGTCCAGGGGCGGCGCGCTCACCCCCATCGCCGACAGGTACGGCTGTCGCAGCGCGGCCACCATATAGCGCATCGGACGCGGCTCCACCACATGCGGCACCTGCCGGGTCGGCTGCCTCCCCCTGCTCGATGCCGGTGAGCGCGACTCGCTTCCGTCCTTGGGCTTGTCGTTACTGGTCACAACGTCTCGACTCTCCCCAGCTCAGGCTGGTCTCGCCGGCCGCACCAGAGGGCTCGACGGGAATTACACGGCAAGGGGGTGTTCCCGGGACACCCCCTTGGGGGCCCGGACCGGTCAGGCGACCGGTCCGGGCCATTCATTCGAACTCCGTCACAGGAGTGGAACCGTGGGCCGGCCGCTGTTGACGACGCCGAGGACGGCCTGGAGCTGCGCCAGGCACGCCTCGTACTGCCCGGCCCGGTACAGCTGCACCGCCTGCACCAGCGGCGGGATGATTCCCGCCACCTGCGGCGCCTGCGGGAGTGACACCTGCAACCAGCCGTAGAGCTGCTGGAGGGTCACCGCGCACTGCACCTGCGCTGGGATCAGCGTCGCCGGACGGCCCGGGATCGGCGGCATCGCCGTCCCCGTGGCCGCGCCGACCGCCATGCCCATCGCCGGACCGGTCGTCATGGCCATCCCCGGGTTCATGGCCGGATCGGGCACCATGCCGGCTCCGCCCGAGACGGTGCCGGGCCAGGGAGCTCCTCCGCCCATCGAGTCCACCATGTGCCTCCGCTCAGAATCCGGTGCCGGCCGCCACCGGCGTCTGCTGTGCGGCCTGCTGGTGCTGCTGGGTGACGTACTGAGGCGACACCTGCTGGCCGTACTGCTGCTGGCCGTACTGCTGCTGGCTCACCGCGCTCAGCGGATTCACCGCGGTCAACGCGCTGAGCGGGTTCACGGCGGCCAGCGGGCTAACGGCGGCCAGCGGGTTCACCGCACCCAGCGGGTTCACCGCACCCAGCGAGTTGATCGCGTTCAGCGGGTTCAGCGCGATCTGCGGGATGAGGTGCTGGCCGTAGACCTGAGCGTGCTGCGGAGTGGCCTGCAGACCGAGCGCCTGGCCGTACTGGGCCACCTGGCCGTACTGCGGCTGGTACTGCCCCTGGGCGTACGGGTGGGCGAGCTGCTGCTGGATCTGCTGCTGGATCTGCTGCCGCAGAACCTGCTCCACCGCCTGCTCCTGGATCTGCTGCTCGACCTGGTGCTGGGTCTGCAGGACGTCCAGGATCTGGCGGGCCACCTCGACACCGTGCCGGACGGTCATGCGGGCGACCTTGGTCCAGAAGGTCTGCGGGCTCACCAGGTGCTCCTGCGGGTGGACCTGCTCCTCCTGCTGGATCGCCCCGTTGAGCAGCGAGGCCTGCTGGCCCGCGAGCTGCGGCATGGCCATGCCGAGCTGAGCGATCTGGGGCGCCACGGCGTGCTGCTGGGCGACCTGCTGGTAGAGGACCGTCTCCAGAACCTGACGGGCGGCCGGTACGCCGTACCGGATCCCGACCCGGGCGATCCTGGCCCAGAAGGTCTGCGGGCTCACCAGGTGCTCCTGCGGGTGGATCTGCTCCTCCTGCCGGGTCGACTGACTGATCGAGAGCGCCTGCTGCTGACCAGGCTGCTGAGCGAGCCGGCCGAGCTGCAGGGGCGAGATCTGCTGCTGAGTCGCGTAGCCCAGCGGCGTGGTGGTCATGTACGAGGGTTGCATCGCTGTGAACGTCATAGTCACTCCTTCGAACCAGGTAGGTCTGGCTCATCGCCCTTTGTGATTACACAGCGTGACCACCCTGCGGCACAATGTGTCGCGCGTAATGCTCTTCTAAGATCAACTTTGCGCTCGACTACCGACAACTTCTACTGTCTTGACGATTTTTATTTTCGGTGAGAGGGTGGGGACATGTTGGACGTGGCGATCATCGAGGACCCGGCCGCTGCCGAGGTCTCACTGGATCCGGTGCGGGCTCGGCTGCTCGCCGAGCTGGCGGAGCCCGCCTCGGCGACGATGCTGGCGGCCCGGATCGGCCTGCCGCGGCAGAAGGTGAACTACCACCTCAAGGCCCTGGAACGGCACGGCCTGGTGGAGCTGGTCGAGGAGCGAAGGAAGGGCAACGTCACCGAACGGGTGATGCGGGCGACCGCGGCCTCGTTTGTGATCTCTCCGGCGGCGCTCGCCCCGGTGGCGCCGGATCCGGCGCGCGCGCCCGACCAGTTGTCGGCCCGCTGGCTGCTGGCCCTCGCCGCCCAGCTGGTACGTGACGTGGGCACGTTGATCACCGGAGCGGCCAGAGCACGCCGGAAGACGGCCACGTTCGCGATCGACGGGCGGGTGCGCTTCGCCTCGGCCGCCGATCGGGCCGCCTTCGCCACGGAACTCGCCGAAGCGGTCACCGCTCTGGTGAGCAGATATCACGACGATACGGCCGAGGGCGGGCGTGAGCACCGCGTGGTCGTGGCGCTGCACCCCAGCGTCCGTCCCGGCACCGAGACCCAGGAGAGATGAGATGGCGCACGAATTCGAACTGTCCAAGGAGATCGAGCTGGCCGCCACACCCGAGCAGGTGTGGGACGCCATCGCAACCGGCCCGGGGATCGACTCCTGGTTCATGGGGCGCACCGAGATCGAGCCACGCGAGGGGGGCAGAAGCCGGTTCACGATGATGGGCGGTGCCGAGCAGTCCACGGTGACCATCTGGAAGCCGGGCGAACGGTTCGCCTACCGCAGTGACGAGGGCCCCGACGGCGCCTTCATGGCCCTCGACTACCTCATCGAGGGCCGCGACGGCGGCAGCACGGTCCTGCGTCTCGTGCAGAGCGGCGTGCTCGGCGACGACTGGGAGAGCGAGTACGAGGCCCTGGGCGTGGGCTGGGACATGTACCTGCACACGCTCGCCCAGTACCTCGCGCACTTCCCGGGCCGGACCGCGACGGGCATCGTCTCGGCCGCCCGCCCGAAGGCCGGCGACCCCGAGCACGTGTGGGCGGCGCTGACCGGGGCGCTCGGGCTCTCCGGATCGGTCACCCAGGGCGCCCCGGTACGACTCGCCGTCGAAGGGCTCCCCGTGATCCAGGGCGTCGTGGACTACGCCGGCCTGCCGACCTTCCTGGGCGTTCGCACCGGCGACGGGTTGTACCGGTTCATCCATTCCGGTCCCTCACGGGGCAACGTGCTGGTCCTCGGGCACCACGTCTTCTCCGACGACGTGGACGAGCAGACCGCCGAGGCCGCCTGGAACTCCTGGCTCGACCGGCTGCTCGCCTGATCGCTCGATGGCCTGACGGACGTCCCCGGCCGGCCGCGGTCCGTACGCGATCTGCGCCGGCGAGGTGCCTCCGGGCCGTTCCGCGGGCATCGTCTCCTCCATGAGCCGGGAGAAAGCCGAGCCTGGCCGCCCGTACGACCACGGCGAGGGGCAGGGGCGTGACCACGGGCACGGACACGGGCCTGGTGACGAGCACGGGCACGGGCACGGGCAGACGTCGCGGAGGCCGCTGGGCGAGCGGATCCGGCACGCGCTGCGGCCGCACCCACACTCACACGAGACGTCGGACAAGGTCGACGCGGCGATGGAGACCTCCGCCCGAGGGATGCGGGTGTTATGGATCTCCCTCGCCGGGCTCGGCGCGACCACGGTGATCCAGGCCGTGGTGGTGGCCATCTCGGGCTCTGTGGCGCTGCTGGGCGACACGCTGCACAACGCCGCCGACGCGCTGACCGCGGTCCCGCTGGGCATCGCGTTCCTGCTCGGCCGCCGCCCGCCGACCCGGCGCTACACCTACGGCTACGGGCGGGCCGAGGACCTGGCCGGAGTCGTGATCGTGCTGACCATCGCGGCCTCGGCCGTGTTCGCGGCCAAGACCGCGTTCGACCGGCTGCTCGACCCCCGGGAGGTGAGCGAGCTGGGCGCGGTCGCGGGCGCGGCGCTGGTGGGGTTCGCCGGCAACGAACTGGTCGCCCGCTACCGCATCCGCGTCGGCAGGCAGATCGGGTCGGCCGCGCTGGTCGCCGACGGCCTGCACGCCCGCACCGACGGGTTCACCTCGCTGGCCGTGCTGGCGAGCGCGGGCGGTACGGCGCTGGGCTGGAACCGGGCCGACCCGGTCGTCGGCCTGCTCATCACCGTCGCCATCCTCGCCGTGCTCCGGCAGGCCGCGCGCGAGGTGTACCGCAGGCTGATGGACGCGGTGGATCCCGCCATCGTGGACCTGGCCGAGGCGACGCTGCGCGCGACGCCCGGGGTGCTCGACATCGGGCAGGTGCGGCTGCGCTGGATCGGCCACCACCTGCGGGCCGAATGCGAGGTGATCGTCGACGCGGCCTGCACCGTGATCGAGGCACACCGGACCGCCGTCGAGGCCGAGCACGGCCTGATCCACGCCATCCCCCGGCTGACCGCCGCCATCGTGCACGCCGACCCCCTCCCCCACGGCGGCGTCGACCATCACGCCCTCCTCGCCGACCACCGGCACGGCCTCCGTACCGACCATCCCCGCTGATCCGTCAGCCGGGCACGACGTGACGCGGGAGGTCTGTGGATATATGGGGGTTTAGCGGTACCGTGCTCGAAATCGCTCTCCGGAACGACCACGTTCCCGGAGGGCGTCTCCCCCGCCCGAGCACTCCTGGAGGCCGCCGCGATGCCGTCGCACTCCGACCACATCGGTTTCGCCCCCGACCCGTTGATCAGGAAGCACCGCACCGCGGAGGTCACCGTCACGGTCACGGAGAACGGTGCGCCGCTCGCCGGTCGAGAGGTGACGATCGCACAGCGCGATCACAAGTTCCTGTTCGGCTGCATCGGCTTCGACTTCCTGCCGCTCGCGAGCGGCGAATGGGCGGCCGGGTCTCAGGAGGCCGCCGAGGCCGAGCACCTGGCCGACCTGTGGTCCGGCCTGTTCAATTTCGCCACGCTGCCGTTCTACTGGGGTCAGTTCGAGCCCGAGCGGGGGCGTCCGGACACCGAGCGGCTGCTCGCCACGGCGCGCTGGTTCGCCGAGCGCGGCTGCGTGGTCAAGGGCCACCCATTGGCCTGGCACACCGAGACCGCCGAATGGCTGATGGACCTGTCGAACGCCGACGTCGCCCGCGAGCAGGTCGCCCGCATCAAGCGCGACATGACCGACTTCGCCGGACTTATCGACATGTGGGATGTCATCAACGAAGTCGTGATCATGCCGATCTTCGACAAGTACGACAACGGCATCACCCGGATCTGCCGCGAGATCGGCCGCATCCCGATGGTGCGCATGGTCTTCGACGCCGCCCGCGAGGCCGGCCCGCACGCCACGCTGCTGCTGAACGACTTCGACATGTCGGCGGCGTACGAATGCCTGATCGAGGGGGTGCTGGAGGCCGGCATCGAGATCGACGCGCTGGGCCTGCAGAGCCACATGCACCAGGGCTACTGGGGCGAGGAGAAGACCCTCGACGTCCTGGAGCGATTCTCGCGGTACGGCCTGCCGATCCACTTCACCGAGACGACGCTCGTCTCCGGCCACCTCATGCCGCCGGAGATCGTCGACCTGAACGACTACCGGATCCCCGAGTGGCCGTCGACGCCGGAGGGCGAGGCGCGGCAGGCCGACGAGGTCGTCCGGCACTACAAGACGCTGCTCTCGCACCCCTCGGTGGAGGCGATGACGTACTGGGGGCTGTCGGACCGCGGCGCCTGGCTCGGCGCACCCGGCGGCCTCGTCCGGGCGGACGGCACGCCGAAGCCGTCCTACGAGGCGCTGCGCTCACTCGTCAAGGGCGAGTGGTGGCTGGCCCCCACCACGACGACCACCGACGCCGACGGCCGGGCGCGGTTCAGCGGGTTCCTCGGCGAGTACGAGCTGACGGCCGCCGGAACGACCACGACGTTCAGGCTCGACCGGCCCGGCGATATCGCCCTGGCCGTATCCCTTTGAGGGCGACAGGAGCGGGCGCGCCCGGTTGAATGAGAGCGCTCTCACCCTTGAGGAGGACCGATGTCCGATGCCGTCGCCCTGCCGGCCGTTCCCGTTCCGCTGCGCGTGCTGAACTCCCCGGTCTCGTGGAACGTCGACGGCGACGACGCGCTCACGATCACGTCGGGCGCCGGGACCGACCTGTTCGCCGATCCGGGCGGTCCCGGCCGGTTCGGCAACGCCCCGGCGCTGGTCGGCCGCCTCGACGGCGACTTCACCCTGAGCGCGCGGATCAGGACCGACCTGATGTCCACCTACGACGCCGGCGTGCTGCTGCTCTACGCGGGTGAGGACCTGTGGGCGAAGTTCTGCCTCGAACTGTCCCCCCAGGGCCGGCCCACCATCGTGACGGTCGTGAACCGCGGCGTGTCCGACGACTGCAACTCGATCGGCGTGACGGGGGACGACGTCCGGCTGCGGGTCTCCCGGGTGGGCACCGCGTTCGCCTTCCACGTCGCCACCGGGACCGATTTCTGGCACCTCATCAGGTATTTCGCGCTCGACGGCGACCCCGAGGTCGGCTTCCTCGCGCAGTCGCCCACCGGCAAGGGATGCACCGTACGCTTCGAGGAGGTGCGGTACACCGCCGGGCGCCTGTCCGATCTGCGCAACGGCGAATGATCCGGGTCGTCGTCAGCCCGGACGGCGCCGTCGCGGCCGCTCCAGCCGGGAGACGAGCCCGGTGAGGGTGGCGCCGAGCGGGGCGTCGAAGGTCAGCAGGGCCTGGCCGTCGCCCCTGGTCCGGCCCCGATTGATGATCGCGATGGGGATGCCGCACGCGGCGGCGTGCCGTACGAACCGATAGCCGGACATCACGGTCAGCGACGACCCCAGCACCAGCAGCATCCCGGCCCGCTCGACCAGCGCGTAGCACTCCTCGACCCGTGGTCGCGGCACGTTCTCGCCGAAGAACACCACGTCGGGCTTGAGCACGCCGCCACATCCGGCGGCGTCGCAGTCCACGATGGTGAAACCCTCGACCTGATCGTCGGCGAGCACGGCGTCGCCATCGGGGTTGATCATGTCGACCCGGGCCCGCCAGCGGAGGTTGGCCATGCGCAGCCGCCGGTCGAGCGACTGCCGGGAGGTGCGCTCGCCGCAGGAAAGACAGCGAACGCGGTCGAGCGCGCCGTGCAGTTCGATCACCTGCCGGGCACCCGCCGCCTGGTGCAGCCCGTCGACGTTCTGGGTGATGATCCCGGCGACCAGGCCCCGGGCCTCCAGGTCGGCCACGGCACGATGCCCGGCGTTGGGACGGGCACGGGCGATCTCCCGCCACCCCAGGTGACTGCGCGCCCAGTAGCGCCGCCGCGCCGCCGCGCTGGCGACGAACGTCTGGTACGTCATCGGCTCGGCCCGCCGCCTGCGGCCGGTCTCCCCTCGATAGTCCGGAATGCCGGACTCGGTCGACAGCCCGGCCCCGCTCAGGACCACCACGTCACCATCCGTGACGAGGTCGGCCAGCAGGCGGAACCGAGGACTGGTGAACAGGCCCGCCGGGCCACCCGGCGCGTCGGTCACGCGCTCGGTCCCCTCATTCGCCGCCAATGTCACGCATCCATCCTGCCTGACCGAATGGAAACCGACGGAACGAGAACCCAGAAAAGGGATGCCGCCGGAGGGACGCTCTGCCATAGCATGTCCCAGATCGATGGCGATCAGGGACGTACGGCCGGCGTTCCCGGGCACGGATCCTCGATTCGCCCGCGCGGGGAGTGCACGGAAGGCTGCTCGCACCGCGGGAGGTCAGGATGTCGGCACTCCGGCGCCGCTTGTGGGTCCCCGTCGTGCTCTCCTACGCCGCGTTCATCCTGGTCGGGGTGAGCGCGGGTGTGGCCGGGGTGCTCCTCCCGGCGCAGATCGACGACTACGGCCTGGACAAGGCCACGATCGGGACGACGTTCTTCACCTTCTCGGCCGGGTTCATGCTGGCCGGCTCGAACGCGGGTCCGCTGATCCACCGTTTCGGCGTACGGACCACCCTCGTCGTCGGCTGCGGCGCGTACGTTCTGGCCGGGCTGGTCACCGCGGCCCGCCCGCCGTTCCTGGCCCTGGTGGCGGTCCAGCTGATCGTCGGGTACGGCACGGGCCTGATCGAATCGGTGCTCAACGTCTACCTCGCGGACCTTCCGGGAGCGACGACCCTGCTCAACCGGCTGCACGCGTTCTTCGGCGTCGGCGCGCTGCTCGGGCCGCTGCTGGCCACCTGGATGCTGGGCCACCTGCCGTGGACGGCCGTGTGGCTGGTCCTCGCCCTGGCCGGTCTGCCGCTCATAGTCGGTTTCCGGCTGGCCCTCCCCGCGCGTGAGGTCCACGCCGTGCCGGAGGGGTCCGAGGCCCGGGAGACGTCCCGGCACACGGCATCGGGGCGCGGGCTGCTCGGCGCGACGTCGCGGGAGCCCGCCGTCCTGCTGGGCGCCGCGTTCCTGGCCGTCTACGTCGGCCTGGAGATAAGCGTGGGCAACTGGGGATTCAGCTTCCTGGTGGACGGGCGCGGGCAGGGGGATCTGCTGGCCGGCTACACCGTCTCGGCCTATTGGCTCGGGCTCACCCTCGGCCGTTTCCTGATCAGCCCGATCGCGGTCAGGCTCGGGATGACCGACATCGGCATGACCTTCGCCTGCCTGGCCGGGGTCACGGCAGGCGCGATGCTGGCGTGGTCGCTCCCGGGACCGGTCGCGGCCGTCGTGAGCTTCGTCCTGCTCGGCTTCTTCCTGGGCCCGATCTTCCCGACCACGATGGCCGTGGCGCCGAGGCTGACCGCCGCCCGGCTGGTGCCCACGGCGATCGGGCTGCTGAACGGCGTTTCCGTGGTGGGTGGCGCGGTGTTCCCCTGGCTGGCCGGGACGATCGCCGAGGGCATCGGACCATGGACGCTGCCGCCGTTCGCCGCGGCGCTCGCCCTGCTGCAACTCGTCCTGTGGTGGCAGGTGGCCCGGCGCATGACCACGCCCTCGACGAACCCGCGTTCGATCCGCACAGAGGATCAAGGGGCGATATAGGGTCGATCGAGTACTGATCGAATATCGGCAGACGAAGCCGGAGTTCGGGGGATCCGATGAACCGAGAGCTCACCGTGATGGCCGTGCACGCCCACCCGGACGACGAGGTGATCGGCACCGGCGGCATTCTCGCCCGCTATGCCGAGGAGGGCATCCGTACGGTCCTGGTGACGTGCACCAACGGGGAGCAGGGGGATGGTCCGGGTGGGGTCAAACCGGGCGAGCCCGGTCATGACGACGACGCCGTGGCCGAACGCCGGCTGGCCGAGCTCCGCGAGTCCGCCACCCACCTCGGCGTCACCCACCTGGAGCTGCTCGGCTACCGCGACTCGGGCATGGACGGCTGGACGGGCAACGCCCACCCCGAGGCGTTCGCCAACGTCCCGGTCGAGCGCGCCGCCGCCCGGCTGGCCGAGCTCATGGAGCGATATCGGCCGCAGGTGGTCGTGACGTACGACGAGATCGGCGGCTACGGCCACCCCGACCACATCCAGGCCCACCGCATCGCAATGGCGGCGACCGAGTCGACCGGGATCCCCGACAAGCTCTACTACACGGCCACGCCGCGGGAGCGGATCCGGCAGATGTTCGACTTCATGCGGTCGAGCGGCATGGACATGAACGGGTTCGACCTGCCCGAGGACTTCGGCACTCCGGACGAACTGATCACCGCCACCGTCGACGTCTCGCCGTACGTCGAACACAAGATCAAGGCGCTGCGTGCCCACGAAAGCCAGGGCGAGAACATCTTCCTGCTGCGAATGCCCGCCGAGGCGCAGCACCAGGCCTTCGCGGCCGAGTTCTTCGTCCGCCGGATCTCCCGCCTGGCCGCCCCGGACCGGGAGGACGACCTCTTCGCCGGACTGCGCGGCTGATTTCCGGCCCGCCTCAGAGGTGGAACCAGTGAATGCGCCGGCAGGCGGTGCACACGAAACAGACCGCGTCGCGGTTGGCCCAGTCGAGATTCATGAACGACATGCCGGTGGTCTGCAGCTTCCAGCTGTGCTGCTCGAAAATCCGGTTCCCACAGGTGTCGCAAGTCAGCTCCTGCCCGTTGGGCAGGGTGACGGGGGAAGGATCTCTTTTCATGACAACACACTAGCCACGATTTACGGATTCGCGCCGGGCGGGAGAATCCGTACCAGGTCAGGGGAACCGGACTTGCGCGGCCACGCGATTCCATGGTTATGGTAGATCGGATGCTGGACTCCTCCGCTCGGGACAACCGGTTACGCCGTTACTGGGACCGTCAGGCCGGTTCGTACGACCGGCAGATGGCCTACGTCGAACGCCGCTTCTTCGCCGATACTCGAGAATGGGTCTGCGGACAGGCGATCGGCACCGTCCTGGAAGTGGCCGTGGGCACCGGGCTGAATCTCCACCATTACCCCCGCGACGTCGAACTGACCGGCGTGGAGTGGAGCCCGTCGATGCTCGAGGTCGCCCGGCGTCGGGCCGCCGAGATCGGCCGCGACGTCGATCTCCAGCAGGGCGATGCGCGGTCGCTGCGCTTCCCCGACGGGCATTTCGACACCGTCGTGTGCACATTCTCACTCTGTGCGATCGAGGACGACCGGGGCACGCTCACCGAGATGGCCCGGGTGCTCCGTCCAGGCGGGCTGCTGCTACTGGCCGATCACGTCGCGTCGTCCGCCTGGCCGGTTCGCGCACTGCAACGACTGGTGGACACCATCACCGTGCCGATGTTCGGAGAGCGCTACAGTCGCCGTCCGTTCCCGATGGTGCTCGCGATGGGATTCGCGATAGAACGGCACGAGCGGTTCAAGCTCGGCCTCATCGAACGGCTCGCGGCCAGAAAGCCGGGCGACCCCGATGCCGTGCCGCGACCCATACAGCCCTGAACAAACCTTCTGCGGTCCCGAGTCGCTCGCGGAGGCACGCGGAATCCCCCGTGGCGTTTCATCGATACGACTGCAGGTGAACATCGAAAGTGACATCTCGCCGAGGCGGCGTTGCGGTACAGGCCGTCGCCCACGGCATCGGCCCCACCAGGGGCCCTATAGACAGACCTGGCGCGAACCTGAATACTCGAATTTCCGACGGTTCTGGAGCGTGGCCGTGTTCGGTATGGGTGTCATCGAGATCTTTACGGTCATCATCGGCCTTGCCGTGCAGTTCGCGGTGGTCTACCTCGCCGTCAGGCTGGCGCTTCGCCACGATCGGCAGCGGCGCTAACAGTAGTGCGCTCATAACTGCCACGCCTGCTGCCGACCCCGCCTCTCGACGAGTTCCGCCATGCGAGGTCCGACGAGCAGGTCCAGGAGGCAGCACGTCAGAAGCGGGCCAAGCGGGGCAGCTTCAGCCGCCGCCTGTGGCTTGACGAGGTGAGCCTACGGCCTGACGGGACTCTGACCAGGCAAAACTGTCACCTGAAGCCCCCGGTGATCTACCGGTTGATAGCCAAGGTTGATAGCCAGTACCCGGTGCGGAGGCACCCGGAGATACGCGGGCGGACGCGGAACCCGTCCGCGTTCCGCTCCCAGGCAGGCACCCGCACTCCCCGGTGCACGTCACCTCTTCACGGCTCCGCCCACCTCCGTCAGGATCAGGTCATGCGACTGTTAATCCTCGGAGGCACCTGGTTCCTCGGCCGGGCCCTGGCCGAACAAGCCCTGCAGCGCGGCCACCACGTCACAACGTTCACGCGAGGAAAGTCCGGAAGCGACTTCCCCGGCACGGTCCCCATCCGAGGAGACCGCACCAGCGCCGACGACCTTATTGCGCTCGCAGCCCGCGGCCCCTGGGACACCGTCCTCGACACCAGCGGCATGACCCCCGACCTCGTGGAAGCCTCCACCAAGGCCCTATCCGACACCACCGACCGATACGTGTACATCAGCACCGTGAACGTCTACCAGGGCTGGCCCACCACCCCGCTGGACGACTCGTCCCCCGTCCGCCCCTACACCCCGCAAGGCCCGCCCGGCGAAAGCGACGCCGACGCCTACGGCCGGGAGAAAGCCGGCTGCGAGAAAGCCGTCAGCGACACATTCGGCGACCGGTCCCTCCTCCTGCGACCCGGCGTGATCGTCGGCCCCCACGAGTACGTCGGCCGCTTCCCCTGGTGGCTGCGCCGCATCGCCGCGGGCGGCCGCGTACTCGCCCCCGGCACACCCGACTGGCCCATCCAGCCGATCGACGTCCGCGACGTCGCCGCCTTCACCCTGCACGCCGCAGAACGCCACCTGTCCGGGCCCTACACCCTCGCCGCGCCCATCGGCTCGGCCACGTTCGGCGACCTGCTGGAGACCTGCCGGCAGGTCACCGCCAGCACAGCCGACCTGGAATGGGTGGACCACGACTTCCTGATCGAGCAGCAGGTCACCGAATGGACCGAGCTGCCGCTGTGGCGCCCGTACGCGGGAACCTGGCGGGTAGACGCCGCCCGCGCACGCGCGGCCGGCCTCACCTGCCGTCCCCTGGCCACCACCATCGCCGACACCTGGACGTGGATGAACGACAGCGGCCCGCTCCTGGAGCATGAGCGGGCCGCCGAACTCGGTATCACCCCCGAGCGGGAAGCGGCGATCCTGGCCGCGTGGGACGCCCGGCGGAGCTAAACCGGCGGCAGCGCCCGCACTGTGCTGCCCTGGATGAACGACGCCAGGTCGTCGCTGAGCTCACCGGCGGCCCGTCCCGCCGAGGCAAGCGCCAGCTGGGCACGCAGTCCATGCAGCCGATGCAGGACCGGGAACGTCCGCAAGTCCGCCGGCAGCTCCAGCACCCCGCCCAGCGTCTGCCGGGCACTGGACACGTCTCCCACGATGACCCAGGCGGTGGCCATCTCGATCCCGATGGTGGCCTCCACCATCGGCGACCGGTCTTCATCCGGCACCGCCTGGGCGTCCTGGAGCGCCGCACGGGTGTAGGCCAGCACCTCACCCGTGAACCGGCGCACGGCCGCCGGGTCGAACTCCTCACGGCGTATCTGCAGCAGCTGCAGCAGGGCCGAGCTGTAGCAGCGCTGCTCCCGGGCGCTATCCCAATCGAACACCCCGCCGATCCCCTGCAGCTCGTCACCGCCCTGATCTGCGGCCCTGGCTTCCATCGCCGCACGGATCGACCCAACGGTCCGATCGGTGTCCCCCATGTGCGACCAGGCGCGGGCCGCGATGCTATGCACCCGGGCCGCGGCGATCCCGACCGGCCGGTGCTGTCCGGCCTTGCTGATGGCCGCCACGGCGTCCCGAGGCTGGCCCGCCCAGTAGGCGCTGGTGGCCATCATGCCGCGCGCCCATACCGCCAGCGGCACATGGTCGATGCTGGTGGCGTACGACCACGCGGCCCGCGCGTGATCGACGGCCATCCGCATCTCGCCGAGGTCGATACACGCCTCGGCCAAGAGCGTGCTCGACACCCCGGCCAAAAAATTCAGGTCGGCGAGCTGAGCCGGTTTACGGGTCTCGGCCATCCGGACGAGGATCCGGTCACGAATCGCGACCAGCTCGGGGAACAGCCCCAGCGGCGACCTCAGCAAGTACGTTCGGGCCAGGTGGACGACGTCGTCGTGTAGCTGTTCCATCGCCGCCTGCCCGAGCTCGCGCTCAACATTGCCCGCGGCGTCCCTCGACTGAGATGCGGCGTCATGCATCATTTCGTACATCCCCTTGTGGACATCGACGGGCGGGTCAAGCAGACGAGCAGGAGTAAGCCCCTGCCCTGGCTTGGCATCGGCACCGTCTTTGGTGCTAGGAGCCGCCGCGAAAAGCTCACTCGCCGACCGGCTGAAGATGCGCTCCAGCACCTCACACGCCTTGGGGTACGGCATGCCTTTCAACTGGGCCTCCAGCCACCGCTCCCACTGCCGTTCCCCGATAGTGAGGTCGTGGTAGCCGAGTTCCCGGGCCGTCGCCTCGTAGGCGCGGGAAAAATGGCGATAAGCCACCAATCCCTTTTCCTGAGCGAGTTGCCTCAGCACAGTCACCATCTGGCCCTTCCTGCCGGACGCGCCGTGGCTCATGCACACACGGTAGAACCGCGAACGGCGCGAGGAAAGGAACAACCCCCCGTCCCGGCCAGGAAGTCCGGACAAGTCGACCAGAAGTCGAAACGACGTCGTAGAGAAGTCGGCGACGACGCAACTCACGTCCTGGTGATGTCGGCCTGCGCCAATGACGATTCACACGTCAACATTCGCCGAACGTGAGGTATCCACCGACATGGAAACCAGCGCTTACCCACCACTTTCTCGGCTGTATGCGCTCCCACCTGCGGAGGAGACAATCCAACAGTTGAACGCCCGTTTGCACGCCGTGCATGGCGTCACCGGCGACATCACCTCCGGAACGACGATGGCCATGCTGCGACTGCCCGGCCTGACCGTGTGGTCCGTCGAGGATGAGTTCCGCTGGGCGAACGGGCTGCGACGAGGTGACGGCCTGCCGGACATGGACACCGAACCGGTGGACAGCCCTGCCATCGCAGCCGACCGTGTCTTCGAGCGCTACCAGCAGGTGCGTGCGCAGGCCGGGCATTTCACCGTCCGGGTGGGCTGATCAGTCGTGAACCACGCAACGACTTCACGCCCCCGGATGCTCCCCCTGCACCAGGCGACACCTGCCAGACCTGCCAGCCCGGCCGTCGCGACCGCCCAGCAGCTCCAAGAGCGCCTCCCGCCGGCCTATCGAAGCATCGCCGAGATCCGCTCGCACCGCGGCGTGGCGCTACTCCTCCTCGGCCGTGACCTGCGTGTCTGGGTCTACCGCGATCGCGTGGAGTGGGACAACGGCCTGACCGATGTCGCAACCGGCAAGAAGTGCTACAGCCGGATGCCCGCCGACCAGGTCGATCAGGCGGCCTCTCTTATCGTGGCCCGCTTCTGTCGGCTCCGCGCCGGGCAGGACTGACCGTGGCCATGATCACATTGTGGGCGCGCGGCCTGTGGCCGACCCTCAACCAGGTTGGCACGTCCACCTGGCGGTACAGCCGGCAGATGGACGGCCAGACCCAGCATTGGACGATCACCATTACCGGCCGCCATGCACGGGAAACCTGGACGGCAGGCGAGCACGTCATCTCCGACACCACGACCGGCCTCACCCTCCGGGATGAGACCTGGTGGATCGCCCACCGCAACGGCGAACTCCACCGGCAAGGCTGGCGACTTGCCGAGATCGTCCCCGCTTCCCGCATCCCCTCGCCAGCCCCATGAGCCCGGTCCCCGGGGGTGTCACCGATGGCGCGGGGCATCCCCGGGGCCGTACTACACCAGCACGGCCAACCACATCGAGGTGAGCTCGTGACCACTACCGCGAATCTCCAGGGTTTCACCGGCGGCGCCGCCGAATTCGCACGACGCGGCGGCCAGCTCCGTGTCTCCCTGACCCCCCGCTGCCAGCTCGGCTGCTGGTTCTGCCATAACGAAGGCGAGGTGCCACCCCGCATCACCCACCACGACCGGACCATCCAGCCCCGCCCGAGGGCGATGACCCCCGCCGACTACCTCACCGCGATCACTACGCTGACGAGCGCGGGAATCCGCCGCGTGTTCTTCACCGGCGGGGAGCCCCTGCTGTCGCCGATGGCACGGCCGATCCTGGAAGGCCTTCCCGCCCACCGGCCCAGCGACTACACCACCACCCTGATCACGAATGGGCTGTCGCTCACTAAAGACCTCGACTGGCTGTCGGCGACCGCGTTGGACCGGATCAAGGTGAGCCTGCATTACTTCTCCAACGAGTCCATCGCTGCGATCGCCGAGGGGAAACCCGGCGACATCGCGAAGATCAAGGCCGGGATCGAAGCCGCCATCGAGGTCATCCCCACGGTTGAGCTCAATCTGCTCCTCCAGGAGCAGAACGCGCACGAGGTGGCGGACATCATCGCCTACGCCCGCCACCTGGGCGTCGGCCTGCAGATCATCGAGCTGGTCGGCACCGACCACAACACCGGCCTCGGCGGCGGAAAGATCCCATCAGGGGATATCAGCTCCTACCTGCGGTCGATCGCCATCAGGGAGAGCGTGGTCACCTCCAGCACCGGCCAGGGACGCAGAGTGTTCGCCGTCCCCGGCGCTAAGGGGCCGATGACGATCGAAGTGATCGACGCAACGCTCGGCCGCTACCACGTCGGCCAGTGCGAGACGTGCCCCGTCCAGCAGCAGTGCGTCGAAGGGGTCTGGGCGCTGCGCCTGGACGCCGCCGGCACTCTGGCTCCCTGCCTGCTGCGCACCGACCTGCGCCTGAACCTTGCCGGCCGCTACGACGATCCGGCCGCCCTGCTCGCGGCCGTATCCGCCCACCTGAACGCTTTCACGGAAGGAACCCTGCGATGATCGCCTGGAGCACTCCGGAGGCATACCAGCCCGTCAAAGTCCAACGGAACGGCGTTTTCGTCGTCTTCGAAGGGATCAGCGGGTCCGGGAAGTCAACAGTCGCCGCTCTGCTCGCCGACCGGCTGTCCTGCCCCTACTTCCACACGGTGCCCGCGCCGGTGTCTGACTTGCAGCCGTACATCAACGCCAACGCCCGCGCGTTCCCGCAGCTGGCGTTCTATCTGGCGGGCGCGCTGCACGGCTCGGACCTTGCCCGCGATGCCCTACCCGTCGGGCACGTCGTCGCCGACCGGTATGTCAACAGCGTCATCGCCAACCACGCCGCCGTACACGGCCTGGACAACCCCACGGTGGCCGCCACGATCGCCCCGTTCGCCGCCAGCTACCTCATCGCCCCGGACCTGACCGTCTACCTGCGCACGGACCTGAACGAACTGACACGACGGCTGGCATCCAAACCGGACCAGACGCAAAGCGACCGGGACCTGATCGCCGATCGGGCACTGCTGGAACGGCTCCAGGAGCGTTACGACCAAGTCGCCGCAACCGACCCGACCGCGTACATCCTGCACACTGACGGCCTGACCCCGGCCGAGCTTGTCGATCACGTCACTCCGCTGGCGCTCGCAGCAAACGAACGCCCGGTGAAGACGCACGTGTGATGGCCTGCAGCGGGATAGCGTAATAGCCCGCTCACCCATCACCTGGAGATGCCGTGTCCACACCAGCCGAGATATTCCGCCCCCACGTCGGGGTGCATCTGATCCTCGTCGAGCACGGCAAGGTATTGATGCTTCAGCGAGCGAACACCGGCTTCGCTGACGGATTCTGGTCGGTGCCGGGCGGCTGTCTCGATGAGGGCGAGTCCCTGCCGGCGGGCGCGGCCCGTGAAGCCCGCGAAGAACTCGGCATTCTCATCGACCCCGCAGACCTGGGATTCGTGCACCTGTGCCACCACGCCGACCCTGACGGGCAGGCACGCATCGGCGTGTTCTTCGCCGCTCGGCAATGGAAGGGGATACCCTCCAACGTCGAACCGGACAAATGCAGCAAAATCGACTGGTTCACCCTCGGAGATCTCCCCGATGAGGTCGTCACGTACATCCGCACCGGCATCGACGCGTACACCCGCGGAGACACATTCAGCCTCGACGGCTGGAACGCATAGCGGCGCGGCATCCATACCTCCTACACCAACGAATGGGAGCGGGAACGTGCGTTACCGGACGATCGTGGACGTCGCGAAATGATCAAGGAGGTAGACCTCGGCTTGTGGGCCAACACGCGACTCCAGGAGATAGCCGACCTCTCCCATGACCGGCGACGGCACGAGCAGCGGTCCCTCCGCCTGGCGAAGCAGCTTGAGACAGGCCTGGTGGTGCTTGTCCTTGGCATTGCCGACAGCGAGAAGGACGCCGGTGTCGCACAGAAGCACGTCAGCGGCCCATCTCGGAGCGCAGGATCTCATCATGGCGTTCGGCGAGGTCCGGCTCAGCCTCGAACGACGCGAAGAACGGAAGGTCACGCTCCGCGGGGGCAGGCTCGTCCAGACGGCCACGGATCAACTTCAGAGCCGGGCGTAGCTCTGACTCCGGCAACTGGTCCACGAGATAGTGCAGTTCCTCGCGCATGGCGCTCATACCTAAGAGTGTAGGTCCAGGTAGTGCCCGTACCGGGCGCGATCATCACGATCGCCTGAGGCGAGTGCTCACTGAGCGCTGCAGCGACCGGGTAAGATCGGGTCCGTGTCCTGTTTTCGCAGGTAGAAGGCTTGTTATGGGCGGTACTGGGTTCGAACCAGTGACCCCTCGCTTGTAAGGCGAGTGCTCTACCGCTGAGCTAACCGCCCGGACCGGACTACACCTTACGACACAGCACCCCTTCTCAGCACATCGAGCGACCAGTCGCGCCCCGCGTCGGGCACTCCGGCCGCCTGCCAGCCCAGCAGGGCGGCGCCGAGCATGCCGGTCCGCATGCCGAGAGCCGCCACGAGCAGCGGGGGACGCTGACGGAAGGTCAGCCGGGCGGACAGCCGCTCCCCCAGGGGGTCGAGCAGCGTCTCGCCCGCCTCGGCGAGACCTCCACCGATCACGATCGCCGCGGGGTCGAGCACCATCACGTACGACGCCAGCGAGATCGCCAGGGCTTCGACCGCCTCGCCGAACACCTCACCGGCCACCGGGTCCCCGGCCACGGCGAGCGAGACGACGTCCTTGGCGGTGGCGGCCGTACGGCTCGGCGACCTGGCCTCGTACCGCCGCACCAGGGCGGAGGCGGAGGCGTAGGTCTCCAGGCACCCGATCTGGCCGCAGGCGCACTTCTCCCCGGCCGGCCACACGGGAGCGTGCCCGATCTCGCCGCCGCAGCCGTCGGCGCCGCCGTACGGCTCGCCGCCGATCACAACGGCGCCGGCGATGCCGGTGCCGATGGCCAGGAACAGGAAGTCGGTCACGCCGCGCCCGGCCCCGAGCACGCTCTCCGCCAGACCGCCGGTCCGTACGTCGTGCCCGAGCCGTGCCGGGATCCCCGGCGGCACGAACGCGGTGGCCGGCACATCGTGCCAGCCGATGTTCGCCGAGTAGACGGCGGTCGACGCCGTGACGATGCCGGGGACGGCGAGACCGACCCCGGCGGGGGGCGCGCCGTACCGCGTGACGCCGAGCTCCACCAGTTCGTCGACGTAGCCGCGGACGGCCGTCACCACGGTCTCGGGGCCGCTGTCCCGGCCGGTGGGGCGACCCTCCAGAGAGGTCACCTCACCGCGCCGGGTGACCAGGCCGCCCTTCATCGACGTGCCGCCCACGTCGAGCGCGACCACGTAGCGCGGGTCGGCCGCATGCTCCTCGTCTGTGCTCGCCGGCTCCGAGCTCTTGAAGTCGGAGCTCACGAGCGGCCCAGGACCCGGTTGAGCGCGGCCTCGACCTCGGCCGCCAAGCCGGGCGAGCTCTCCGGCGTGCCCGTGACACCGGAAGGCCCGGCGAGACCGGGAGACCCGGCCGGCACCAGCGGGTCATTGGACCTGGCGAGCCGTACGGCTCCGCATGAGCGGCACTCGACCTCGCCGAGACGGCAGATCAGCGCGACGGAGCCGCAGGACGCGCAGGTGTCCAGATCGAGGTCGTGTGCGCGTTGGCAGTCCGGGCAGACCAGGACCTGCGCCTCGTGGCGCACCCCACGTTTCCACGGACTGGCGCCGCGGACGGGGTCGGTCTGCCGGGCCCCGCATCGGTAGCAGGGCATCTCCCCTCCCCTGAAGGCAGATCGGGATGAACAGGTAGGGATATGTCAACGCCCAGTGGGCGAAACGATCAGAGCCGTACGATCAAAGCCGCGCCAACGCCTTGCGATACTCCTCGACGTCCCGCGCCGACCCGATCTCGTTGACGACCTTCCACCGCACGACGCCCTCGCCGTCGATGATGAATGTGCCTCGGAGGGCTACGCCCTTTTCCTCGTCGAATACACCGTACGCCCGGGCGACCTCACCGTGCGGCCAGAAATCGGCCAGCATCGGAAACGCGAAGCCCTCCTGATCGGACCAGGCGCGCTGGCCGAACATCGAGTCGACCGAGACCGCCAGCACCTGGACGTCGTCGGGCACTGACGGGACGAACTCGTCACGGATGGCGCTCAGCTCGCCGTGGCAGACACGGCTGAACGCCAGGGGATAGAAGACGAGCACGACCTTTCTGCCCCGGTGGTCGGCGAGCCTGACCGGGGTGCCGTGCTGGTCCTTGAGCTCGAAGTCGGGAGCCGGCCGGCCGACCTGCGCCGCTTCGATCGCCTCCACCGCCATGAGCAGTCAAGTCCTTCCCGCTATTGGTCCGCGCACCATCCTGCCGTACGGCGTCGCCGAGCCGTACGGCAGGGGAACGGGTCAGCAGATCAGATCAGCGGTCCGGCGCTCCACGGCGTTTCAGCGTCGGGCCTTGGGCGCGACGAGCCGCGTCCCCGACCAGTCCCTGGCGGCGCTCACGCTGCTCGTCTGGGACAGTCCAGCGGTGGTCGCGTCCTCGCCGATGTCACTGGGCTCGACATGACCGTCACGCCCCGCCTTGGGGGTCAGCAGCCAGATCTGGCCTCCGTCGGCGAGCGCTGTCATCGCGTCGCTGAGCGCGTCGAACAGGTCCCCGTCCCCGTCGCGCCACCACAGCAGGACCACGTCGACCACGTCGTCGTAGTCCTCGTCCACCAGCTCGTTACCGGTCAGCTCTTCGATGGACTCGCGCAGCGCCTCGTCGCAGTCCTCGTCCCAGCCGACTTCCTGCACCACCTGACCAGCTTTGAGGCCGAGTCGTTCGGCCAGGCCGCGCTCACCTTGCGCCTGGCCCGCGGTCGCGCTCACGTTCATCCCTCCTGCTCGGGTGACCCCGCCAATAATCGCGGTCGTCCGGCTCCTGAGAGCCATGTTTCGGCACAGTCCACACGCTGCGACCCGCCGTCGTCAACGGTCGCCACGTCCAGGCACCCGCACCGTTATCTGTTAATCGGACAAAAATGACAAACGCACGCGCCTGTCCGGGTTGTCGACGTTAAGATCGACCAACGCGACGGACTGCCAGGTCCCCAGCGCGAGCCTTCCGTCGAGCACGGGCACCGTGGCGTACGGAGGAATCAGCGCGGGCATGACGTGCGACCTGCCGTGGCCGCGGGACCCGTGCGCGTGCCGCCACCGGTCGTCGGCCGGAAGCAGCTCCTCCAGCGCCGCGAGCAGATCCTCGTCGCTACCGGAGCCGAGCTCGATCAGCGCGATGCCCGCGGTGGCGTGCGGAACGAACACGTGCAGCAGACCGTCTCCCCCGCACTCCCGCACGAAGTCGGAGCACTCCCGCGTCAGGTCGTGCACCCGCTCGCGCGAGCCGGTGCGCACCTCGATCACCCTCGATTTCACAGCGCGATACTACGAGCCTCCGTGAGTCGATCCGTGAGCTGGAACGACGACCGCGTCGGGGCCCGGGTACACCAGCGCCTGGTGCCCGTCCTCGAACCGGACCATGAACGGCGGCTCACCGCCGGGCCCGCGCACCTCGATGATCTCGCCCTGCCTGTCGTGCTCTCCCACGACGGCACCGCGCACCAAGAGCCGGTCTCCTACCGCGGCGTGCATCTCGATCCCTCCTCTCAGAGCCTGGTACGGCTATCGCCCGCTGGAGAGAGGAGAAACCCCTCCCCCGACAGAGGAAGGGACAATTCATACCAAAACGTTACCGACCAACCAGACATGATCACCCGCGTCGGGGAGGTTACCCGCGTGTCGGCCGGGGCATGCCTAACCAGCGCATATAGCCGGGGCGGGCTCAGTGCACCCTGGAACAAACAGGGCGATCGAAGTCGTCCTATCATTGGAGGTCTAAGCCAGCTGAATCCCGCTGCCAGCGGGGACCCCTTGGTTACCAGGCAGTAGAGATGCACTTTCCCGTACGAAGAGACAGGATGGAAGACGACCAGCACACCCGACAAGACACCGCGATCCGGCAGGACGCAGCCGACAGGCAAGACCCATCAGACCGACGTGACCATGTCCATTCTCGGAAGGCGAGACCCAGTGGCTTCCGGACGCCAGCGTTTTTCGATCATCAGTGACGGCCTACCCAGCCAGTTGCCTGATGTCGATCCGAGCGAGACCCAGGAATGGCTCGAATCGCTCGACAACGTCATCAAGACCGAGGGGCGCACCCGCGCCCGCTATCTGATGCTCAGGCTGCTCGAACGTGCCCGGGAACGACAGGTCGGGGTGCCGGGCCTGCGCAGCACCGACTACATCAACACGATCCCGCCCGAGCGCGAGCCCTGGTTCCCGGGCGACGAGTACGTCGAGCGCCGCATCCGCGCCTACATCAGGTGGAACGCGGCCGTCATGGTGCACCGGGCCAACGCGCGGACCAACGTCGGCGGCCACATCGCCACCTACGCGTCCGCAGCTTCGCTCTACGAGGTCGGCTTCAACCACTTCTTCCGCGGCAAGGACCACGGGGAGTCGGGCGACCAGATCTTCATCCAGGGCCACGCCGCCCCCGGCATCTACGCCCGCGCCTTCCTCGAGGGCCGGCTCTCCACCGCCCAGCTCGACGCGTTCCGCCAGGAGCTGTCGCACGGCTTCAAGGGCCTGCCCTCCTATCCCCACCCGCGGCTCATGCCGGACTTCTGGGAGTTCCCCACGGTGTCCATGGGCCTCGGCCCGCTCTCCGCGATCTACCAGGCGCGGTTCAACCGCTACCTGCTCAGCCGCAAGATCAAGGACACCAGCCGCAGCCACGTGTGGTGCTTCCTCGGCGACGGCGAGATGGACGAGCCCGAGTCGCTCGGCGCGATCGGCGTGGCCGCCCGCGAGGAGCTCGACAACCTCACCTTCGTCATCAACTGCAACCTGCAGCGGCTCGACGGCCCGGTGCGCGGCAACGGCAAGATCATCCAGGAGCTGGAGTCGTTCTTCCGCGGGGCCGGATGGAACGTCATCAAGGTCGTCTGGGGCCGTGACTGGGACCCGCTGCTCGCGGCCGACGTCGACAGCGTGCTCGTCAACCAGATGAACACCACGCCCGACGGGCAGTTCCAGACCTACTCCGTCGAGTCCGGCGCCTACATCCGCGAGCACTTCTTCGGCGGCGACCCGCGGCTGCGCAAGATGGTCGAGCACCTGTCCGACGACGAGATTCGCAGGCTGTCGCGCGGCGGCCACGACTACCGCAAGGTCTACGCCGCGTTCAAGGCGGCCCACGAGCACGTCGGCCAGCCGACCGTCATCCTCGCCCAGACGATCAAGGGTTGGACGCTGGGCAAGGACTTCGAGGCCCGCAACGCCACCCACCAGATGAAGAAGCTGAGCAAGGCGGAGCTCAAGGAGTTCCGCGACCGGCTCTACCTCCCCATCCCGGACAAGGACCTCGAGGGCGATCTCCCGCCGTACTTCCACCCGGGTGAGGACAACGAGGAGATCGCCTACATGAAGGAGCGCCGGGCGGCGCTCGGCGGCTACCTCCCCAAGCGGGTGGTGCGCGCCAAGCCGCTCAAGCTCCCGGGCGACGCCGTCTACGCCGGGCTGCGCAAGGGTTCCGGCAAGCAGAACGTGGCCACCACGATGGCCTTCGTCCGCCTGCTGAAGGACCTCATGCGGGACCCGGAGATCGGCGCGCGGTTCGTGCCGATCATCCCGGACGAGGCCCGCACGTTCGGCGTGGACGCGATGTTCCCGACCGCCAAGATCTACTCGCCGCACGGGCAGACCTACGAGGCGGTCGACCGCGAGCTGCTGCTGTCCTACAAGGAGTCGACCGAGGGACAGATCCTCCACGAGGGGATCACCGAGGCCGGTTCCATGGGCTCGGTCACCGCCGCCGGCAGCGCGTACGCCACGCACGGCGAGCACATGATCCCGGTCTACATCTTCTACTCGATGTTCGGGTTCCAGCGGACCGGCGACCAGATGTGGCAGCTCGGCGACCAGATGGGCCGGGGCTTCCTGCTCGGCGCGACCGCCGGGCGCACCACGCTGAACGGCGAGGGCCTGCAGCACGAGGACGGCCAGAGCCCGCTGCTCGCCTCGGCCAACCCGGCCTGTGTGGCGTACGACCCGACCTACGGGTTCGAGATCTCGCACATCGTGCGGGACGGCCTGCGCAGGATGTACGGGGAGGACTCGGAGAACGTCTTCTACTACCTGACGGTGTACAACGAGCCCTACCCGCAGCCGGCGGAGCCCGAGGGGGTCGACGTCGCGGGCATCCTCAAGGGCCTGTACCTCTACGCCCCGGCCGCCGACACCGCCGGCAACGGGCCGAAGGCGAACATCCTGGCCTCCGGTGTGGCCGGGCCGTGGGCGCTGGAAGCGCAGCGGCTGCTCGCCGAGGACTGGGGTGTCTCGGCCGCTGTGTGGTCGGCCACCTCCTGGTCGGAGCTGCGCAGGGAGGCGCTCGCCGCCGAGCAGCACAACCTGCTCAACCCCGACGCCGAGCCGCGCGTGCCGTACGTCACGGCGAAGCTGTCCGGGGTCGCCGGGCCGTTCGTCGGCGTGAGCGACTACATGCGTGCCGTACCGGACCAGATCGCGCAGTGGGTGCCGGGTGACTGGTCCTCACTGGGCACTGACGGGTTCGGCCTGTCCGACACCCGCTCGGCGCTGCGCCGCCACTTCCACGTGGACGCGGCCTCGATCACCCTTGCCGTGCTCACCCGGCTCGTGAAGCGGGGCGAGCTCAAGCCCGAGGTGCTGCAGGAGGCCATCTCCCGCTACCACCTGAAGAACGGCGTGACCGAGGTCTCCGGTCAGGCCACGCCGGAGACCAACGACACCCAGTCGATGGGCGTCTGACGCCCGAGCCCTCGGGCTCGCCGCGGATCGGCCCGCCGGGCCCCGGACTCCCGTCCGGGGTCCGGCCCGTTCACCGCTTCTCGGGACCGACGAACAGGATCATCCGATCGCCCGTTCCGGCGACGGCGTCGTGGACGTACCACTCCGGCTTCACCTGGTCACGGCGGAGGCCGTGGGGGTAGGGCCGGTCAGACCCCCTGAACTCATAGCGGTACAGCACGTCGGTGATGTTCCGCTCCTTCAGAACGGCCCATGCCTCGGCCACCGTACGACCGGAGATGCCCGGCAGGTCGACGCCTTCGCCCGGTGCGTCGCCCTCACCGACGTCGTACTTCTCACCGAGGCGGGCGGCCCGGCCGAACACGATGCTGGCGTGCCCGCTGTAGTCCACCGGGACCTTCACGCCGACCCCGCAGAGCTCACTGCCGCACCTGCCCGGGGCGAGGATCGTCTCCAGGTCGCCGCCCTCCGGGGTCTCCATGAAGATGACGGTGCCGGCTTTCCGCGGTGAGACGGGCGCCAGCCTGAGGTCGATGTCCAGGCCGTGTGCCGCGAACTCCCTCCGGTAGCGCTCCGGGTCGGCGATCGGGTCGTTGACCGTGACGATGAGGTAGCCGCCCTCTCGCTGGAAGGACAGCGCGGCGGCCTCGGCCCGGTCCGGGCCGACGGGCAGCGGGCCGACCCGCTGGCCCGGACCGGCGACCGACGTCACGACGACCGCCGCAGCGGCCGCCGTCACGGCCAGGGGAATGCCGACGAGCAGCCGCCGCCTGCCATGTCGTGGGGCCGTTGGGGGGTCGTCCGGCGTGGTCATCATGATGCGCTCGGCCAGGTCGTCCCTGGTCTGGCGGCTCACCATGGCGGTGACCTCCTCTTCGGAGATCGGATTGAGCCGTTCGATGTTCACGCGACGCCTCCTTCTGACGCATTCGCCATTCGTTCTCCCGCCGTCTCGCCGTGTTCTTCCTCGCCGCGCAGTTCGCGGGCCAGGCGCCTGCGCGCCCGATGCATGCGGATCCGTACGGCATTGCGGGAGCAACCGAGCACAACGG
>BCRI01000015.1 GCA_001552515.1 Sphaerimonospora mesophila NBRC 14179 = JCM 3151 | reverse complement strand
TGCGGCGGCGTTCCTCCTCGGACACGCTCATCGCGGGGATGTCGCTCTCCTCGAATCCGCATGCGACCCGGGACGCGCGCGCCTGCTCCCAGATCTTGTCGTAGTTGGCCCGGCACTCGGCCACGTACTCCTCGCTGACCGGTCCGTGCCCGGAGGGTACGCAGTACTGCGCGGACCGCTGGAACACGGTCAGGTGCCCGGCGAGCTTCGAGGCCGCGCAGACGAACTGGGTTCCGGTGGAACCGGTGCCGATGACGCCGACCCGCTTGCCCTCGATGTCGAGGTCGTCGGGCCAGGCGCCGGTGTGGACCATCCGGCCCTGGAAGGTGTCGCGGCCCTTGATGTCCGGGAAGTTCCGGCTCGACAGCGGTCCCAGCGCGGTGACCAGGTAGCGCGAGGTGAAGGTCTCGCCGGTGTCGGCGGACACGGTCCACCGGTCGCGCGACTCATCGAAGACCGCCGCCTCGATGGACGTGTCGAGCTGGATGTCCCTGGCCAGATCGTGCCGGTCGACCACCGTCTGGAGGTAGGCGAGGATCTCCCGCTGCGGACTGTAGCGGGTGGTCCAGTTCCACTCCTGGAGCAGTTCCTTGTCGAAGGAGTAGCGGTAGATGTAGCTGTCGACGTCCGACATCGCGCCGGGGTAGCGGTTCCAGTACCAGGTGCCGCCGATGCCGCCGGCCCGGTCGAAGAGACGGACGGTCAGGCCGAGCTCGTTGCGGAGCTTGTGGAGCATGTATAAGCCGGCGAAACCGGCACCGATGACGATCGCATCGAAATGGGTCTGCTTCGTGTCGGTCAAGGGCCGTACTCCTTCTGTGCTTCTTTCGATGGCGCGGGGGTGTGCCCGGGGGCACGGGCCCGATCAGGGCTGCAGCCGGGTGGCGTGCCAGCCTTCGGGGGTCTTGTCGTAACGCAGCCGCCGGTGCAGCCTGTCGGGGGCCGCCGACCAGAACTCGACGGACTCCGGTTCGAGGCGGTAGCCGGCGAATCGCCGCGGCCGGGGCAGGGCGGTTCCGTCGGCCGCCAGCCGCTCCGCCTCCGCGCGCAGGGCGGCGACGTCGCCGAGGGGCTCGCTCTGCCGGGAGGCGGTCGACATCGCGTGCAGCGGCGCCGGCCGGGAGTTCCAGAGCCGGTCGGACTCCGCCTCGGGCAGCATCACCACCGGACCGCAGATGATCAATTGCTGTGCCGTCTCCCGCCAGTAGAGCAGGCCCGAGGCCCATCCGGTCTCGGCGATCTCCCGGCCCTTCCGGCTCGTGCTGTGGCTGGTGAAGACCAGGCCCAGGCCGGAGACCTCGACGACGGCGACCATGCGGCTGGAGGCGCGGCCCCGGTGGTCGGCCGTGGCGAGCGCGAGGGCGAGGGGCTCGCGCACGCCCGCCTCGACGGCGGACGCGATCCAGCGCCGCAACAACTCCATGGGCTCGTCCGGCGGCGCGCCGTACTCCGGGAAGGCCGGGTCGATGACGCCGGTCAGGCTCTCGAACCTGCTGCTCACCTGCGCACTCCTCACACGTAGATCACTCCGCGGGCGACGACGACGCCCGCTCCACCGACCCGCACCGACGTGATGCCGTCGGCTGCGCCCTCGGCGCACGCCCGCATCAGCGAGGGGCGGCCCATCTCGACTCCCTGGTGGATGTCGATCCACCGGCCGAACCCGACGCACCCGTGGCGGGCGAGGTGGACGGCGAGCGGACCGGCGGCAGAGCCCGTGGCCGCGTCCTCGGTCACGCCGTAGGCGGGAGAGAACATGCGGCTGCGCCAGCTCGTGCCGCTGCCCGCGAAACAGTTGGTCGCCATGTCGGGGAACGCCGCCAGAGCCCGGTGGTCGGGGTTGAGCCGCGACAGCGCGGCCACGCCGTCCAGCCCGACGAAGACGTGCCGGGGGCCGTTGGTGTAGATCTCCACCGGAAGTTCGGACTTCTCCAGGCCCAGCGCGGCGAGCAGTTCTTCGGCGCGGTCGAACTCCGTCCAGGTCGGCACCGGCTGCCCCATCTCGGCGGAGACGATCCTCCCGCCGGAGCGCTCCAGGTCGAAGGTGATGATCCCCATCACCGTCTCCAGCCGGAGCCGGTCCCCGTAGAACGACTCGCCGAGCGCGATGGCCGTGCCGAGGAGCGGGTGCCCGGCGAACGGCAGCTCGTTGACGGGGGTGAAGATGCGGATGTGGGCGTCGCCGCCCCGCTCGGGCGGGAGGACGAAGGTGACCTCGGAGAGGTTCATCTCCCTGGCGATCCGCTGCATGCGCTCGGCGGGGAGGTCCGCCGCGTCGAAGAAGACGGCGACGGGGTTGCCCCGCAGCGGGGTGTCGGTGAACGAGTCGACGACCACGTACGGGTGCGTCCCGGCCGGCACGGCCTGATCTGTCGTCATCGGAACAGCGCCCTTTCGATGGAGGAGCCGAGGATGCGCGGGCCGTTCTGGGTGAGCACGGACTCCGCGTGGAACTGGAGCGAGGAGAACCACGGGCCGTGCAGGGCGTGCACCTCTTCCGTCACCGGATCCCGGCAGATCGCCAGCGTGCCGACGCCGTGGATCTCGGTCCCGTCCGCCGTCGAGCGGGCCGCGAAGGTGTTGTAGAACCCGACGCGTTCCCGCTCGCCGAACAGGTCGATCTCCTTCTGCACGCCCTGGTTGGGCGCGTCGCGCCGCTGCAGGGCGAGCCCGAGCCGGAGGCACAGGACCTGGTGGCTCAGGCAGACGGCCAGGAAGGGGCGCCGCTCGGCCAGCAGGGTGTCGGCGGCCGACCGCAGGTAGGCGATCCTGGGATGGCGCAGATCGCGGGGGTCGCCGGGACCCGGGCCCAGGACGACGAGGTCGTAGCCGTCGAACGAGGGGATCTCGTCGTGCCGGCGCATGGTCACCCGCATGCCCATGCTGCGCAGCTGATGGTCGAGCATCGAGGTGAAGGTGTCCTCGGCGTCGACGATGAGCGTCCGGCATCCGGCCAGCCGGGGGAACGCCGTCGCCGGCTCGGCGCCGCCCAGCCAGAAACCGGCGATGGTCGCGTTGCGGTCCTCCAGTGCGGCGCGGACCCGGGGGTGGGCGTCGAGCCTGGCGGCGGGCCCGCTGCCGAGCGCGGTGAGCAGTCCGGACGCCTTGGCGTGGGTCTCGGCGACCTCGGACATCGGGTCGGAGTGCCGTACGAGCGTGGCGCCGACCGCGATCTCGGCCCGGCCCGCCGCGTCGATGTCGGCGGTGCGGATGAGGATGGACGAGTCGAGCGTCCGTCCGCCGGACCCGTCGCGTCCGATGAGGGCGACGACTCCGCTGTAGTAGCCGCGGCCCCGTGGCTCGTGCCTGCCGATGACCCGGCAGGCGTTCTGCAACGGGCTGCCCGTGACGGTCGGGGCGAACATCGACTCGCGGAGGATGTCGCGGACGTCCCAGTCGCTGTCGCCCTCGATGACGTACTCGGTGTGCGCCAGCCGCGCCATCTCCTTGAGCCGGGGACCGATCACCCGCACGCCCGGGGCGCAGATCCGGGTCATCATCTTGAGCTCCTCGTCGAGGACCATGTAGAGCTCGTCGGACTCCTTCCTGTCGGCGAGGAAGCCCATGATCTCCGGCAGGGTGGGGCCGGACGGCGGATAGCGGTAGGTGCCGCTGATGGGGTTCATCGTCACGACGCCGTCGTGCAGGGTGATGTGGCGTTCTGGGGTGGCGCCGACGAAGGTGCGTTCTCCGGTGTGGACGACGAAGGTCCAGTACGCTCCCGACTCGATCTTCATCAGTCGCCGGAAGAGGGCGAGCGCGGAACGGGGCGTGTAGTCCTCGATCTCGGTGACGTAGGAGCGCTTGATGACGAAGTTGGCGCCCTCGCCCTCGCCGATCGCCTCCTTGACCACCCGGCGCACGGTCTCGGCGTAGTCGTCGTCGGCCACGTCGAAACGTCCGTCGGACACGGCGATCGGCAGGTCGGGGATCCGGGACAGCGCCTCGGCCGCCGGCATCGTCTCCTGGGCGGTCACGGTCATCGCGAGCAGCGGGGCGCCGTCGTCGACGCAGGTGAAGCCGCGTTCGCGGATCTGCCGGTACGGGATCAGCGCCAGCACGTCGTGGCGGGCGCCGTCCCGCTCCCGCGGCCGTCCCTCGGCCGTGCCCTGACGGTCGGCCCCGGGAAGAGGGAGATCCGCCAGCGTCTCCACCTCGGCGAACTCGCCGATCAGGACGTCGAGCAGCTCCTGGCCGGTGGTCTCCGGCCGGTGGAGCAGCGCGAAGGCGGGCACCTGGAGCTCCAGCACCGCGTCGAGCAGGTCCCCACCTCCGGGAGTCGTCACGCGAACACCTCCTTCGCATCGAGGACGACCGCGCAGCGCTCGGCCGCGTACGTCAGGGCCATCCGGTGGTAATCGGCGGTGAAATCGGCGACGGCGTCGGCGACCAGGAACGTCTGCAGGTCGTTGGTGAACGCGTCGATCGCCGTCATCAGGACGCCGACGTGCGCGTACACCCCGCAGACGATGAGCTGGTCACGCCCGCGGTCCCGGATGCGCTCCAGCAGATCGGACCGGAAGAACGCGCTGTAGCGCAGCTTGGTGAACATCCAGTCGCCGGGGGCGGGGGCAAGTTCGTCGACCACCTGACGGTCCGCCGGCGCCCTGCGCATGCCCGGTCCCCAGAAGTCCTTGAGCAGACCCCGGACCTCGTCGCTCATGTCTCCGGGCTGGGCCGTGTACCCCACCGGTACGCCGAGGGCGGCGCTGCGGTCGCGCAGCAGCGCGATGTTCGCGACGAGCCGGTCCCGTACGGAACCCGGAAAGGGCTCGACGAAGTAGCGCTGCATGTCGTGGATGAGAAGCACCGCGCGCTCGGGGTCCGGCGTCCACCGCGCGATGCTGGGCGGCAACTCGCCCGCGGTCGGAATGGGGTAAGGCTCAATTACCGGTATGCCGGGCATGACCGTCCTTTCTGTCGGATCCGGGTCAGCCGCCCCAAGATGGGATGAACGGGATCGCCTGCCGAACGAGCCGGTCCTCGCGCCCGTCGGGGTGACGGCGGCGTCAGGTGGGGATCCCCTCACGCCTGATCTCGGGGACGGGGATGCCGAGCGCGCGCAGTTGCTCGAACGGGTTCATGAACTCCCGCTGCTGCCTGATCTTCCCGTTCTCCAGAAGGAACGAGTGCAGGAAGTGGTTCTTGTAGTGGCCCTCCGGGTAGCCGGCGAAGCGGATCGCCCCCTCGCCGTCGCATTCGACCCAGAAGAAGTTCGGGTCCTGCGTCTCGAAGATCTGGATATTGGTCCAGACCCAGTCGGGGAAGCACTTCAGCGACCAGATCGCGTGCTCGGCGAGGCGGTCGCGGCCGTGGATGGCGATCGGCCGGCCGGTGTCGTTGGTCCACAGGCCCCCGACGCCGTCCTCGGTGAAGAGCAGGTGGCGGCGCAGCCGCTCCTCGCCCCTGGTGTTCATGTACTTCTCGACCGTCTCTCGATTGATCCTGCGAAGCTCGATCTCCGCGTCCGTACCGGGAAAACGCCGGATTTCTGACACGATGAACCCTCCAATGGCGGCCGTCGCTCAACGGTGAATGGGGAATTGGAAGAAGTTCGATTGAATCTTTAAATGACAGTCTTTAGATGGATTTTTCGGACATGGGCGGGACCATGCTCGCCAGCTTCCGCCAGTCCTCGCATCGCTTCAGCACGACCGCACGGATGAGCGGCACGCAGTGGGCCGGGATCGCTTCGGCGATCTCCTCCCACTGGGCCGGATCCATCTCCGTGGCCAGGAGCATCCGCAGCAGCAGGCGTCCCGACTCCGTCGCGCGCATGGACGGGTCTCTGGCGAGCTTCCGTACGACCGAGGCCGTCTCGACCGTGTCCTGGGCCGCCCGCGCCTCGCGGTGCGGCCGGCCCGCGGGCTGCCGCCGGGCGGTCCCGGCGTGCGGGGCCGGCGCTTCGCCCCGTGTCGTGACGGCGATGGTGTCCGGTGGGGCGGTGGGCGCCCTTCGCGCCCCGGCACGCAGCCGCTCCGGGATCGGGTCGAGGCCGCGGCCGAGGCGGTCGCGCACGTCCCGCACGGTCCCGGTGGACAGGCCGGTCCTCCTCGACAGCTCGCGAAGCGACATATCGGTGCCGGTCGCCAGCAGGGCGGCCGCGGTCAGACGCCCCTCGGCGCTGCTGAGCGGCCTCGACCTGCCGTCGCGGCCGAGACGGCTGCCCATGAGCTGAGACTCGCCGTTCATCTGCCTGCGCACCTTGCCGACGGTCTTGGGGCTCAACCCCGCCCGCTCGGCGATGGCACGGTCCGACCAGTGCGGATGGGAGCGGATGATGCGACGGGCGGCCGCCTTGCGCTCGTTCAGCGTCAGGGGAAGGCCGTGCCCGACGTTGAGCTGGACGGAGAGGACGAACGCGTCGGCCTCGCTCCCGTCGAAGAATTTGACCGCGATTTCGGTCTGACCTCTCATCGCGGCCGCGCGCAGGCGATGCATGCCGTCGATGACGCGCATGGTGGGACGGTGCGCGAGGAGCGGACTCATGACGCCGTCCATCTCCGCGAGCAGGCGGATATGGGCCGGGTCCTCCTGCCGTTCACGGGGTGAAAGCGATGGCATCAGGTCTTTAATCGGCACGACCTCCAGGGGAAGATCACGGAGCAGTTCCGACGCCTCGGGAAGATGGCTTTTGTCTTTCTGACCGGTGTCGGCTTCGGCGTGAAGGGGCACTGCGGGACCTTCCTGGATGAAGGAATGTGGGAGAGGGTGATTCTTCACAGGAGCTCAACGGGAGTCAGCTTAGTTTCTGAATCGCGTTTATTCCAGAGTAAAGGAGTCCATCTATGGACATCCGGCGATGATCACGGGCGATCCATGCAGTGGGGACATTTCTGTCGCGTGAAGCCGACCAAGGGAGGACCGTCGCCGTAGAGTGGACGCCGGCATGGGAATCCACGAGGCGCGGAGGGTTCAACCGGGCACGCAGGGGTTCAACGAGGCCCTGGCATTGCGTGGGCGCCGGGCGGGTAATTGTCCGCGTCCTTGTCCCGCAGTGGTGGGGTGGCAAACTCGGGGGACGGGGTGCGGCGATAGGATATGTATCCGACGTTCTCCGCCCGCTCACCCGCGGCGCCGGCGAACGCCGACCCGCTCGCCCCGGCCACACCCATCACACCCGCTCCGGCGGCCCGGCGTCAATAATCAGTACGGACACCCGGCTCTCCTTGTCAATCGCGTGCAGTTCATCTCCCACACCTATGACGAACCACGACGACGAAAGGTGACCGATGGACGACCAGTCCGCATTGGCCGAGCACTTCGACCGTTCCCGCGGCCATCTGCGGGGGGTCGCCTTCCGCATGCTGGGGTCGGTGGACGAGGCCGACGACGCGGTGCAGGAGACCTGGCTGCGTGCCTCACGCGCGGGGGCCGCCGGTGTCGGCAACCTGACGGCGTGGCTGACCACGATCGTGGGGCGCGTCTGCCTCGACATGCTGCGTTCCAGACAGCGGCGGCGCGAGGAGTTCGCCGACCTCACCGAACTCGACCTGCTCGCCGTCGTCGACGACGCCGACCCGGCGGACGAGGTGGTGCTGGCCGACTCGGTCGGGCTCGCGCTGCTCGTGGTGCTCAACGCGCTCGGCCCCGCCGAGCGCACCGCCTTCGTGCTCCACGATCTGTTCGCCGTGCCGTTCGACCAGATCGCCGGGATCGTCGATCGGTCACCCGACGCCGCCAAGAAGCTGGCCAGCCGTGCCCGCCGACGCGTGCACGGCACGGCCACGGCGGGCAGCGCCGATCTCGCGCGGCACCGTGTGATCGTGGACGCCTTCCTCGCCGCCTCGCGGACCGGTGATCTGGACGCGCTGCTGGCCGTGCTGGCCCCCGACGCCGTACGGCGGGCCGACCAGGCCGCGCTGCGCGGACAGGCCGGGGCGGAGATCCGCGGCGCCCGCCTGGTCGCGGAGGAGACCAGGACCAACGCGGCCAGAGCGCGCTTCGCCCGGCCGGCCCTGGTCGACGGCGCGCTCGGCGCCGTCGTCGCGCCGCGCGGCCGGCTGCTGCTCGCCTTGCGGTTCGCCTTCGTGGACGACCGCATCGGCGCCGTCGACGTCATCGGGGATCCCGCCAGGCTGAGCCGGATCCACATCGCCGTCGCCCCCGACCCGGCCGCGCCGCTCCAGCGGTACGACGCCCGGCCCCTGCCCGCCGGGAGCGGGTGAGGCCGCCCGCCGGGAGCGTACGGAATCTCGCCCGAGTAGCCCTGTCCCCGCCCCATTCGCCGGAAGGACTCACGTTGATCGTCAACCCTCGGCTCGCCGTGCTCTACGTAGGCGACCAGAGCAGAACGCTGGAGTTCCTGGTCGACACGCTCGGCTTCGAACCGGTGGTGGACGTCCCGCACGCCGACGGCGGACGCTGGGTCGAGGTCCGCCCGCCCGGGGCGCAGACCTGCGTGGCGCTCGCCGCCGTCGGCCCGGACGTCCTGGCGGCGCTCCATGCCCGGGCCGGCCGGATGGCCATCGGCTGGTTCGACTGCGACGATCTCGACGCCACCTGCGACGACCTGCGCGCGCGTGGCGTGGAGTTCGTCGTGGAGCCGCAGGCCACGCCCTGGCGCGAAGGCGGCCGCTGGGCGCAGATCCGCGGCCACGACGGGAACCTCTACGGGCTGACGGAGCGCGGCCGCTGAGCGGGGCGTCCGGCGGACGCCGGTCGACTGTGTGCTTTCCTCAGTCGCACACTCGCCGGCGTTCGGGTGGCCGCACCGCACAGCGCACCCGTGCCTCGGCCTCGGCGTCGATCCGCCGGACCTCCGCCTCCGGCAGCCCGGTCACCGCCGCGATGTTCGCGTAGGCGAGGCCGAAGGCACGGCGCAGCAGGAACACCACGCGCTCATCCCGCCCCAGCGCGTCGATGACGGTCGAGAGGGCGGCCGAGATCGACTCGGCCACCATGAGTTCGGGCTCGTTCCGCAGTGACCCGGGGAGCCAGGGACCGACGTGGGACTCGCCGGCCGAGTGCGCGGCGCGCAGGCGGGTGAGCGCCAGGACGGTGGCGATCCGGAGCAGCCCGACGGGGGATCGCGGCGCGGGGCCGTCGGCCTCGGCCAGCCAACGGGCGCGGGTCTCCCGGACGACCTTGTCGGCCTCCCCGTCGTCGCCGAGCACGCTGAACGCCACCGCGTGGAGCAGAGCGGCGTGCCGCTGGAAGACATGGTCCGCACAGGGCTCGTCGGCCGGTGGCTCCGGAGATTGCCCTGCACCCATGCGCCCTCCTTGCCGGCGGTCCCATCCGGCGAGCCGTCCCGCCGGCCGGGCTGATTTCCGAAACAGTGCGTGCCGCTGTGGAATGCCGTCATACGCCGCTTGTTGCCGTAATTTACCCCGTGATGATCCTCCGGGCACAGCTTTTCGCCGCCGATCCTTTGACATCGGCGCCGCCATGCGCTCTCATCGGAGGACGTACCGATTTCTCCATGAGATGCGCGCTGCGGGTGGGAATGTGACATGCGCCACCCGGCACACCTGATTTGCCAGGTGAGGCTCTTTCGCGCCTGCCGTCGAAGTCGCGGGATGTCACTTTCACCCCGGTCCGTTTCGTCTTTCTTATAGCTGGGGTCGGCCCGGCTGTCGCTGCCAGGACTTCGCGTGGTCGCCCCTCTTACGCACAGCGAGGTGAATTCCCTTGGCCTTCGTTCCGGATGCCTATTACAGCGACCCCAGTGCCTGGCGGATCGCCATGGAGGCCAGCGCGGGGACGATCTCGATGATGACGTCGAACGAGCCGAAGGTCCTTTACGAACTGCCGCGCTTCCACGGTTCCTTCTATTTGAGCCGTCATGGGCTGCTGGCGGGATTCACCCTGCGATTGCCGCTGCCCGTCCGCCCCGGATGGCTTCGTGAGGAATCGGAGCCCGTGCTTTTCTGGGAGTCGATGGAACTGTGGGCGGACGGAGCACAGAACAGGGTCGGCGGCCGCGCCCTGCTGCGGCTCGGCCGGCGTGAGATCGTCACCGCGGTGTCGGGGCTGTGCGTCGAGGTGCCGGTCGGATCCGGCCGGCCGTACCTGAAGATCGTCCTGGAGGCGGTGTTCCCCTCCGTGAGCCTGCGCTGGCCGCCGCAGGCGCGGCAGCGGCTGCGGCCCGTCATGCTCAAACTGTTCAGCGAGATCCGTCCGGCCTAGGGAGTGTCACGCGGGACTCGGGCCGCGCTCCGCTGAGGAGCGCGGCCCGAGGGTGACCACCCGCTCCCCCCAAGGGAGACCGCGGGCCCGGAGCGCGCCCCCGGACCCGCGGCGGGATCGTCAGCGGGTCAGCGCGCGGGTGTCGCCGCCCGCACGGGTGCCGCCTTCCGCGCCGATGGCGGCCTCCCCGTCCTCGCCCGGCACGTGGCCGTTCCCGAGGGGGATCTTCTCGCCTCCGTACGCCCGGGACATCCGGGCCCGCAGCCTGCCGACGGGTCCGCGCAGTTCCTTCGCCGGGACCCCGTCGCCCGCAGGCGCCGACAGCGTCGGCACCGGCTCCTTGCCGCGAAGGTGCGCCTCGACGTCCTCGGCCAGCGTCGAGTGGACCTCGACGTACCGGCCGTCCGGCAGTCGCTTGATCACGCCGGATTCCACCCCGTGGGCGATCAGCGCGGCGTCGGAGCGCTGGAGGCCGAGGCAGACCCGATAGGTGATCACGTAGGCCAGGGCCGGCGCGAGGAACACCAGCACCCGTCCCGCGTACGTGGTCGTGTAGAGGCTGATGTGGAAGTTGGTCGAGATGATGTCGTTGGCGCCGAACAGCCAGAGCACGCCGTAGAACGCGATGGCGGCCATGCCGATCGACGTGCGGTGCGGGTTGTTGCGCGGGCGGTCCGCGATGTGGTGCTCGCGGTCGTCCCCGGTTATCCAGCGTTCGGCGAAGGGGTAGAGCGCCATGCCCACGGTGACGATGCCCAGCGGCAGTAGCGCGGGGATGATCACGCTGAGCGGCAGCGTTCCGCCGTGGGACGTGCCGAAGAGGTTGATCTCCCACGCCGGCATGATGCGCAGCGCGCCCTCGAGGAAGGCCAGGTAGAAGTCGGGCTGCGAGCCGGCGGAGATGTCCGCTGGACTGTAGGGACCGTACAGCCAGACCGGGTTGATCTGCGCGAAGGTGCCCAGGAGGGCGAGCACGCCGAAGGTGAACATGAAGTAGGCGCCGGCCTTGGCCATGAAGGTCGGGTAGAAGGGGGCGCCCACCACGTTCCGGTTCGTCCGGCCGGTGCCGGGCATCTGGGTGTGCTTCTGCACCCACATGAGCACCAGGTGGGCCGAGACGAGCGCCAGGATGATGCCCGGGATGAGCAGGATGTGAATCGAGTAGAACCGCGAGATCACGTCCTCGCCCGGATACTCCCCGCCGAACAGGAAGAACCGGATATAGGTGCCCACCACCGGCAGCGAGATGATCACGCCTTCGGTGACCCGCAGGCCCGCGCCGGACAGCAGGTCGTCGGGGAGCGAGTAGCCGGTCAGGCCCTCGGCCAGCGCCAGCGTGAGGATCAGTATGCCGATCAGCCAGTTGAGCTCGCGCGGCTTGCGGTAGGCGCCGGTAAAGAACACGCGCAGCGCGTGCGCCATCATCCCGGCGATGAACAGCAGCGCCGCCCAGTGGTGTATCTGGCGGATGAGCAGGCCGCCGCGCACCTCGAAGCTGATCTGCAGCGTCGACGCGTAGGCCTCGGACATCATGACGCCCTTCAGGGGCGCGTAGGGGCCGTTGTAGACGATCTCACCCATGCTCGGCTTGAACCAGAAGGTCAGGAACGTTCCGGTCAGCAGCAGGATGATGAACGAATAGAGCGCGATCTCGCCCAGGAGGAACGACCAGTGGTCGGGGAAGATCTTGCGCATGTTGCGCCTGACGATGTTGCCGGCGCCCAGTCGCTCGTCGAGGAAGGTCGCCGACCCCGCGACGCGCCTCGGAACGGATTTCAGCTCGCTCACGCGTGGCCTCCGCTCCGCCTGGCTCCGGCCTCGGCGTCCGCCACCCCGCCCAGCACGCGGTAGGCGACTCCGGATAACAGGTTTCCGCTGTTCTCCAAGTCCGCCACCGGAGTGGGTTCCGCCTCAGTCACCACGGGCATGCCGCCTCCTTGTCGTCTCCTTCCGCTATAGAGACGTGCCGAATGCCCGAGACGTGACATTCGGCTGTGCGGCGGCCGCCGGAAGGTCCGGCGAGAGGCGTCAGTCGGTCCTGGCGATCGCGGCGACGAAGGCGCCGGTGAGCTCGACGAGGGTGGCGGGAGCCGTCTCGATCTGCAGGCCGCGCCGGCCGGCGGAGAAATAGACGGTCTCGAAGCCGAGCGCCGACTCGTCGACGACCGTGGGCAGCTGCCTGCGCTGGCCGAGCGGGCTGATGCCCCCGACGACGTATCCGGTGACCCGCTCCACCTTGGCCGCCTCGGCCATCGTCGCGCGCTTGCCGTGCAGCGCGGAGGCGAACGCCTTCAGATCCAGCTTGGCCGCGACCGGGACCACGGCGACGGCCAGCCCCCGCTCGGTCTCGGCCACCAGAGTCTTGAAGATCCGCTCGTACGGCACGCCGAGCGCGTCGGCGGCCTCCTCGCCGTACGCCTGCGCGCTGGGATCGTGCTCATAGGGGTGGAGGGTGAAGTCGGCCCCGGCCCTGGCCAGCGCCACCGTCGCGGGAGTCCCCTGCCCGCCCCTGCCCTTGTTGGTCTTGCCCACGTCTGGAAGCGTAGGGCACGGATCCTCCCGTGATCGGCTTCCCCACCGGGGCGGTAGATTTTTCCGGCGGCTTTTCGGTACCGTGGAGATCCCGGTCGAGAGGCGCTGCAACGGGCTGAGGCCCGCCACGCTCGGCCGGGCGACGTATCGTCAAGGGCGCCTCCCGACAGCCGGGAGGTGACCGGTGAACACACGTTCAAAGCACGACGACGACCGAGCCGAGGATCGTACGCCGCGACTGCGAGAGCTGTTCGATCGGCGGATCGCGGTGCTCGACGGCGCGTGGGGCACGATGCTCCAGGGCGCCGGGCTCACCGCGGACGACTATCGAGGGGAACTGCTCCGCGACCACCCGCGTGACGTCGCCGGCGACCCCGACCTGCTGAACCTGACCCGGCCGGACGTCATCCTCGACGTCCACCGGCGATATCTCGCGGCGGGCGCGGACATCACCACGACGAACACGTTCACCGCGACGAGCATCGGCCAGGCCGACTACGGACTTCAGTCGCTGGTGCGGGAGATGAACATCCAGGGCGCCCGGCTGGCACGACAGGCGGCGGACGAGGCCGGGGGGCGTTTCGTCGCCGGGTCGGTCGGGCCGCTCAACGTCACGCTTTCGCTCTCTCCCCGGGTGGAGGACCCCGCCTACCGCGCGGTCACCTTCGACCAGGTCCGTGAGGCGTACGCTGAGCAGATCCAGGCGCTGGCCGAGGGCGGCGTCGACCTGCTGCTGATCGAGACGATCTTCGACACGCTCAACGCCAAGGCCGCGATCGCGGCGGCGCGCGACGTCGCCCCCGACCTGCCGCTGTGGATCTCGGTCACGATCGTCGACCTGAGCGGGCGCACGCTGTCGGGGCAGACCGTCGAGGCGTTCTGGCGCTCCATCGAACACGCCGATCCGCTGGTCGTGGGCGTGAACTGCTCGCTGGGCGCGGAGGAGATGCGCCCGCATGTCGCCGAGCTGTCCCGGCTGGCCGGCACCTACACGGCCTGCCATCCCAACGCGGGGCTGCCGAACGCGTTCGGCGGATACGACCAGACTCCGCAGGAGACCGCCCGGCTGCTCCGCGAGTTCGCCGAGTCGGGCATGGTCAACGTCGTGGGCGGATGCTGCGGCACGACCCCGGAGCACATCGGGCGGATCGCCGGCGCGGTGTCCGGCCTGTCGCCGCGTGCCGTTCCCACGCCGCCGGCACGCCCCCGCTTCAGCGGGCTGGAGCCGTTCGAGATCGGCGACGACACCGGCTTCGTGATGATCGGAGAGCGCACCAACGTCACCGGGTCGAAGCGTTTCCGCCGCCTCATCGAGGCCGACGACTACCAGGCGGCCGTCGACGTCGCGCTGGACCAGGTGCGCGGCGGGGCCAACGTGCTCGACGTCAACATGGACGCCGACCTGCTCGACGGCGAGCTGGCGATGACCACGTTCCTGAACCTGATCGCCACCGAGCCCGAGGTCGCCCGTGTGCCGATCATGATCGACAGCTCGCGGTGGAGCGTGCTCGAGGCCGGGCTCAAGTGCGTGCAGGGCAAGGGCATCGTCAACTCGATCAGCCTCAAGGAGGGCGAGGGCCCGTTCCTGGAGCAGGCGCGGCTGATCCGCGACTACGGCGCCGGCGTGGTCGTCATGGCCTTCGACGAGCGCGGCCAGGCCGACACCGTCGAGCGCAAGGTGGAGATCTGCGCCCGCGCCTACGACCTGCTCACGCAGCAGGCGGGATTCCCCGCCGAGGACATCGTGTTCGACCCGAACGTGCTCGCCGTCGCCACCGGCATCGCCGAGCACAACGGCTACGCCAAGGCGTTCATCGACGCCCTGCCGCTCATCAAGGAGCGCTGCCCCGGGGTGCGGACCAGCGGCGGCATCTCCAACCTGTCGTTCTCCTTCCGCGGCAACGACACCGTGCGGGAGGCGATGCACTCGGCGTTCCTCTTCCACGCCGTACGGGCCGGCCTGGACATGGGCATCGTCAACGCCGGGCAGCTCGCCGTCTACCAGGACATCCCCGAGGACCTGCTGGAGCTCGTCGAGGACGTGCTCTTCGACCGGCGGCCCGACGCCACCGACCGGCTCGTCGCCTTCGCCGAGACGGTCAGCGGCACGGCGGCCCGCCGTACGGTCGACCTGGCCTGGCGCGACGCGCCCGTCGAGAAGCGCCTGGCGCACGCGCTCGTGCACGGCATCGTGGACTTCATCGAGGCCGACACGGAGGAGGCCCGGCAGGGGGCGGCCCGCCCGCTCGACGTGATCGAGGGGCCGCTCATGGACGGCATGAAGATCGTGGGCGACCTGTTCGGCTCCGGGAAGATGTTCCTGCCGCAGGTGGTCAAGAGCGCGCGGGTGATGAAGCGCTCGGTCGCCTATCTGGAGCCGTACATGGAGGCCGAGAAGGAGCAGGCTCAGCTGGAGTCGGCCGACGTCGTCAGGGGCAACGGAAAGATCGTGCTCGCCACCGTCAAGGGCGACGTGCACGACATCGGCAAGAACATCGTGGGCGTCGTCCTCGGCTGCAACAACTACGAGGTCGTCGACCTCGGCGTCATGGTCCCGGCGAGCGTCATCCTCGACACCGCCGTGGCCGAAGGCGCCGACGCCGTGGGCCTGTCCGGCCTGATCACCCCGTCGCTCGACGAGATGGTCAACGTCGCCGGGGAGATGCGCCGCCGCGGGCTGAAGCTGCCGCTGCTGATCGGCGGCGCCACCACCTCGCGCCAGCACACCGCCGTCCGCATCGCCCCCGCCTACGACGGCCCCACCGTCCACGTGCTCGACGCCTCCCGTGTGGTGGGCGTCGTGTCCGACCTGCTCGATCCGGAGCGCGCCGACGAACTGGTCACGCGCAACCTGGCCGAGCAGGAGCGGCTGCGCGAGCAGCACGAGAACCGGCGGCAGACCCCGCTGCTCTCCCTCGACCAGGCCCGAGCCAACCGCGAGCGGGTCGACTTCGCCGACCTGCCCGTCCCGGACTTCACCGGCGTCCGCGTCGTCCGGCCGGATCTGGCTGAGCTGCGCGCGATGATCGACTGGCAGTTCCTGTTCCTCGCCTGGGACCTGAAGGGCAAGTTCCCCGCGATCCTCGACCAGCCGGTGGCCCGCGAACTCTACGACGAGGCGATCGCCCTGCTCGACCAGATCATCGCAGGGGAGCGGCTGCGGGCACACGGCGCCTTCGGCTTCTGGCCCGCCCACTCCGAGGGCGACGACATCGTGCTCGAGACCGTCGCCGCGGGCGGGGACGGCGTCGTACGCCTGCCGATGCTGCGCCAGCAGACCGTCAAGCCCGAAGGCCGGCCCAACCGATGCCTCGCGGACTACCTGGCTCCCTCCGGGGACCACATCGGCGGGTTCGCCGTCGCCGTACACGGAGCCGACGAGCTCGCCGCCGAGTTCGAGGCCGAGCACGACGACTATCGGGCGATCATGGTGAAGGCCCTGGCCGACCGGCTCGCCGAGGCGTTCGCCGAACACATCCACCTGCAGGCGCGGCGCGCCTGGTTCGAGCCCGACGCCGACCCGCGCATCGAGGACCTGCACGCCGAGCGCTTCCGCGGCATCCGCCCGGCCCTCGGCTACCCCGCCTGCCCCGACCACAGCGAGAAGCGGATCCTGTTCGAACTGCTCGACGCCGGGCAGGTCGGCATGGGCCTCACCGAGTCCTGCGCCATGACCCCGGGGTCCGCCGTCAGCGGGCTGATCTTCGCCCACCCCTCCTCGCGCTACTTCACGGTGGGACGGATCAACCGGGACCAGGCCGAGGACTACGCCGTACGGCGCGGCCTCGCCCTGAGCGAGATCGAGCACTGGCTGCGCCCCAACCTCGCCTACACCATCGAGTAGCCCTCGAGGACCGCCGGGATGTCGTCACCGGCGGCCTGTCGAGCATCATGTCTGGCGTACGAGGCCGGGATCGTACGCCACCGGCTCGTCGCAGGTGATCAAACCTCGGCCGGTGCGGGCGGCCACACCGGCCAAGGGCTCAGGCGACCTTGATCGTGCATGCACCGACACCGGCGGTCACATCCAGATGACCGCCCAGAGCGGCGACGTATGACCGCAAAGTCTCCAGCTCCATGGCATGCACCTCGCCATTTTCGATCTGGGAGATCCTCGACTGGGACACCCCCAGCACGGCGGCGATCTCGCCCTGGGTCTTGCCCAGCCTCTGGCGCAGTTCCTTCAGACGATGGTGAGTGACCCGAGCGTTCAAACGCGCATCGGCGGCGGCCCGCAGTGCGGGGTCCGTTATCTCCGGGTGCAGCCGGTGGGCCTCAGCCTTGACCTCCCGCCAGTTTCGTGCAGGACTCATCGGTAGCTCTCCAGTTCTTTCTCGGCGCGGTATGCGGCGTAGCGTCGCTCGGCCAACGGAATGGTCTCTCGATACCAGCGGGACCAGACGCGCCCTGGGGGCACAGACCATCACCGCCCGTCCTGCCGCCGGAGCTTTCGATGGTGCGATGTCGACCGCCTAAACGCCTTCGGGTGACTGATCGGCCTGCCATGGCGGCGGATAACGGTGGATCTCCGCGCGGTGCCCGGTCGAACCGGCGAACTTCGCGTCGTCGGTCAAGAGCGGTACCCCCAGCAGCTCCGCGAGGGCGACGTACATGCCGTCATAGGCGGTGAGATTGTTCCGAAGCTCCAGCACTCGCGGCTGTAGCGGCAACATGGAATGCCGGACGATCTTGAGCTGTGCATAGCGTTCCAGCATGGTTCTGGCCCGTGCCTCCGAGATGCGCACCTCCGGCTTGCTGGTGATCACATGCCCACGCACCACCGAAGCGATCTCGACATCGATCAGCGCCGGTGCGTGCAGCTTCCGGGCCAACCGCCGCCGAAGAAGATCGTCGCCCTTCACGTTGGCCAACAGGCGGAAAACGATCGAGGCGTCGACGACCACGGTCACCGACGGCCCTCGCGCATCGCCTCGCGTACGAAGTCGGGATCGTACGGCACCGGCTCGTCAGCGGCGATCTTGGTCATCACCTCGTCCAGGGTCGGTGTGGCCGCCTCCTCGTTCAGCAGGTCCCGCACGTAGGCGGCCAGCGACTTGCCTTCGCGCTCCGCCCGTGCTTTGAGCGTCCGCTCGGTCGTGTCGGGGACATCGCGAATCTGAATAGTACCCATGCCTGCATTTTAGCATGCATCTCGCATGCATTCATGGTGCTTCAGGACGATGGGCTGCTCATCCACCGCGAGGCCGGCTTTTGGCGCCCCGCCGCCCGGGAGCCGCCCCTGCCAAGCGGTGGTCATTCGCGGGGCGAGACGGTGCCCGGATGGTGGACGGAGAGCCGGAGCGGTTGCCGGTTCTCCGTAGACTGTTACGGTGATTTCCCGTATCGACCTGCGCGGCTCCCTGCCGGGAGACCTGCGCGCCGTGCTGCCCCGCGCCGAGCTCGACGTCGAGGCCGCCCTGGAGAAGGTGCGGCCCATCTGCGAGGAGGTGCGCCATCGCGGTGCGGCGGCCGTACGGGAGCTGACCGCGAAGTTCGACGGCGTCGAGCTGGACAGCGCCCGTGTGCCGGTCGCCGAGATCGAGCGCGCGCTGGCCGACCTCGATCCGAAGGTGCGCGCCGCGCTCGAGGAGTCGATCAGGCGGGCCCGCCTGGTCCACCGCGACCAGCGGCGCACCGACACCACCACGAACGTCGTGTCCGGCGGCACGGTCACCGAGCGGTGGGTCCCGGTCGGCCGGGTCGGGCTGTACGTGCCGGGCGGCCGGGCCGTCTACCCCTCCAGCGTGGTCATGAACGTGGTCCCCGCCCAGGAGGCGGGGGTGCCCTCGCTCGCCGTCACCTCCCCGGCCCAGGCGGACTTCGGCGGCCTGCCGCACCCCGCGATCCTCGCCGCGTGCGCGCTGCTCGGGGTCGACGAGGTGTACGCCGTGGGCGGCGCGCAGGCCGTGGCGATGTTCGCGTACGGCACCGAGGAGTGCCCGCGTGCCGACATGGTGACCGGGCCGGGCAACATCTGGGTGGCCGCGGCCAAGCGGCTGCTCAAGGGCCGCATCGGCATCGACTCCGAGGCCGGGCCCACCGAGATCGCGATCCTCGCCGACGAGACCGCCGACCCCGTGCACGTCGCGGCCGACCTGATCAGCCAGGCCGAGCACGACGTCATCGCCGCCTCCGTGCTGGTCACCACCAGCCCGGCGCTGGCCGACGCGGTGGAGAAGGAACTGCCCGGCCAGGTCGCCGCGACCCGCCACAGCGAGCGGATCACGCAGGCGCTGGCCGGCCGGCAGTCCGGCATCGTGCTGGTGTCGGACATCGAGGACGGGTTGAAGGTCGTCGACGCCTACGCCGCCGAGCACCTGGAGATCCAGACGGCCGACGCCCGGGCCGTGGCCGCGCGGGTGCGCAACGCCGGGGCGATCTTCATCGGGCCGTACGCCCCGGTCTCCCTGGGCGACTACATGGCCGGGTCCAACCACGTGCTGCCGACCGGAGGCTGCGCCTGCCACTCCTCGGGGCTGTCGGTGCAGACGTTCCTGCGCGGCATCCATGTCGTCGACTACACCCGCGAAGCGCTCGCCGAGGCCGCGCCGTACGTCTGCGCGCTCGCCGACGCCGAGGACCTGCCCGCACACGGCGCCGCCATCCGCGCCCGGTTCGACTGGAACATTCCCTCATGACCCTTGACGATCTGCCGCTCCGCGACGACCTGCGCGGCAAGCAGCCGTACGGCGCGCCGCAGCTCGACGTGCCCGTCCAGCTCAACACCAACGAGAACCCCTACCCGCCGTCCGCGGCGCTGATCGACGACCTCGCCCGGGCCGTACGGCACGGCGCCGCCACGCTCAACCGCTATCCCGACCGGGACGCGGTCGAGCTGCGCAAGGACCTCGCCGACTACCTGGGCCACGGTCTGACGGCCCGGCAGGTGTGGGCGGCCAACGGGTCGAACGAGATCATCCAGCAGATCCTGCAGGCGTTCGGCGGCCCGGGGCGTTCGGCCATCGGCTTCGAGCCGTCCTACTCGATGCATCCGATCATCTCGGGCGCCACCGGCACCCGCTGGATCGAGGCCGCCCGCGACGAGGGCTTCGCGATCGACCCCGGGGCCGCCGTCGCCGACATCCGCCGCCACCGCCCCGACGTGGTCTTCCTGACCTCCCCGAACAACCCGACCGGTACGGCGCTGCCGCTCGACGTGATCGAGCACGTCCTGCGTGCGGCGCCGGGCATGGTGGTGGTCGACGAGGCCTACGCCGAGTTCGCCAGGGAGGGCACGCCGTCGGCGCTGGCCCTGCTGTCCGGCCACCCCCGGCTGATCGTGACGCGGACCATGTCGAAGGCGTTCGCCATGGCCGGCACCCGGCTCGGGTACCTGGCCGCCGACCCCGCCGTCATCGACGGGCTGCTGCTGGTCCGCCTGCCGTATCATCTGTCGACCCTGACCCAGGCGGCCGCGCGGGTCGCGCTCGCGCACCGCGCCGAGCTGCTCGGCACGGTCGACGCGCTGCGCGCCGAGCGCGACGCCACGGTGGACTGGCTGCGCGGGCTCGGCCTGACGGTCGCCGACTCGGACGCGAACTTCGTGCTGTTCGGGCGGTTCCCCGACCGGCACGCCGTCTGGGAGGGGCTGCTGGAACGCGGAGTGCTGATCAGGGAGACCGGCCCGGACGGCTGGCTCAGGGTGTCGATCGGCACCCGGGAAGAGATGGCGGCCTTCCGTGCCGCTGTGGAAGGGGTCCTCCAATGAGTAACGAGCGTCGTGGCCGGGTCGAGCGCAGCACGAAGGAGACGTCCGTGCTGGTCGAGGTCGGCCTCGACGGCACCGGCGTCGTCGACGTCTCGACCGGCGTGGGGTTCTTCGACCACATGCTGGCCCAGCTCGGCAAGCACGGGCTGTTCGACCTGACCGTGAAGACCGAGGGCGACCTCCACATCGACTCGCACCACACGATCGAGGACACCTCTCTCGCGCTGGGCGCCGCGTTCCGCGAGGCCCTGGGCGACAAGTCGGGCATCCGGCGGTTCGGCACCGCGTTCTGCCCGCTGGACGAGACGCTCGCCCAGGTCACCGTGGACCTGTCCGGCCGGCCGTACCTGGTGCACACCGAGCCGGCGGGCATGGCCCCCATGATCGGGCCGGAGTACGACACGACGATGACGCGGCACATCCTGGAGTCGTTCGTGGCCCAGGCGGCCGTGTGCCTGCACGTGCACGTGCCGTACGGGCGCAACGCGCACCACATCGTGGAGGCGCAGTTCAAGGCCCTCGCCCGGGCCCTGCGCGAGGCCTCCGAGCGGGACCCGCGGGCGAGCGGCGTGCCCAGCACCAAGGGCGTGCTCTGATGACCCTCGCCTCGGTGGGGATGATCTTCGTCGGTCTCTTCCTGATCGGCGGGGTCATCTCCGGGGTGCGGCAGGGGATCAAGCCGCTGGCCGTGCTGGCCGGCGTCGGGGCCGTGCTGGCGATCACCGCGGGGGTGCTGTGGTGGGAGTGAGGAACCGCGTGGTCGTCCTCGACTACGGCTCGGGCAACCTCCGTTCCGCTGAGCGGGCGCTGGCCAGGGCCGGCGCCGAGGTGACGGTGACGGCCGACTTCGACGCCGCGCTCGAGGCCGACGGCCTGGTGGTCCCGGGGGTCGGCGCGTTCTCGGCGTGCATGGAGGGGCTCCGGCGGGTGCGCGGCGAGCAGATCATCGGCCGCCGCCTGGCCGGCGGCAGGCCCGTGCTCGGCATCTGCGTCGGCATGCAGATCCTGTTCGAGAAGGGCGTCGAGCACGGCGTCCACACCCCCGGCTGCGGCGAGTGGCCCGGGGTGGTGGAGCGCCTCGACGCCCCGGTGCTGCCCCACATGGGCTGGAACACGGTCGCCGCGCCCACCGGTGGCGTCCTGTTCCGGGGCCTGGACGCCGGCACCCGCTTCTACTTCGTGCACTCCTACGGGGTGCGGGAGTGGCGGCTGGAGGCCGGCCCGGGCTTCGCCGAGCCCCTGGTCGCCTGGTCCGAGCACGGCGCGCCGTTCGTGGCCGCCGTGGAGAACGGGCCGCTCATGGCCACCCAGTTCCATCCGGAGAAGTCCGGCGAGGCGGGAGCCGTACTGCTGTCGAACTGGCTGGACAGGCTGTGAGAACGCTGTGAACCTGTCCTGAGTGGGACCCGTCCTAATCGTGGGTCCCGCCGAACCCGGTGCTCGTCACCATCGTTCCTGACCGGAGGTCGTGTTCCAATGTCGCTCGTATTGCTCCCAGCCGTGGACGTCGCGGACGGCCAGGCCGTCCGCTTGGTGCAGGGGGAGGCGGGGACGGAGACCTCATACGGGGATCCGCTGGCCGCCGCGCTCGCCTGGCAGGAGGCCGGCGCGGAGTGGATCCATCTGGTCGACCTCGACGCGGCGTTCGGCCGGGGCGACAACCGTGAGCTGCTCGCCTCGGTGATCGGGCGGCTGGACGTGAACGTCGAGCTGTCCGGCGGCATCCGCGACGACGAGTCGCTGACCGCCGCGCTGGCCACCGGCTGCCGCCGGGTCAACATCGGCACGGCCGCGCTGGAGGAGCCGGCCTGGTGCTCGAAGATCATCGCGGAGTACGGCGACCGCGTCGCGGTGGGGCTGGACGTCCGGGGGACCACACTGGCAGCCCGTGGCTGGACGAAGGAGGGCGGTGACCTGTGGGAGGTGCTCGACCGGCTGGAGTCCGACGGCTGCCCCCGCTACGTGGTCACCGACGTCACCAAGGACGGCACGCTGCGCGGCCCCAATGTCGACCTGCTGCGGCAGGTCTGCGCCAGGACCGACCGGCCGGTGATCGCGAGCGGCGGTGTGTCGTCGCTGGACGACCTGCGCACGCTGGCTTCGCTCGTGCCGGACGGCGTCGAGGGCGCGATCGTCGGCAAGGCGCTGTACGCCCAGGAGTTCACGCTGGAAGAGGCGCTGGCGGCGGTGAGCGCGTCATGACCGGCGACACCGACGCGCACGGCCGCATCTTCTCGGGCGGTCCCTGGGAGGACCGGTACGGCTACGCCCGCGCGGTCGTCGCGGGTCCGCACGTGCTGGTGTCCGGATGCACCGCCACGGTCGGCGGCGAGGTCCAGCACGTGGGCGACGCCTTCAACCAGACGCTCACCGCCATCTCCATCGCGCTGGACGCGGTCGAGAAGGCGGGCGTCTCGGTCGAGGACGTCGTCCGCACCCGGCTCTTCGTGGTCAAGGCCGCCGACTTCGACGCGGTCGGACGGGCACATGGCCAGGTGTTCGGCTCGGTGCGGCCCGTCTGCACGAGCGTCCAGGTCGCCGGGCTCGTCGACCCCCGGATGCTGGTCGAGGTCGAGGTCGAGGCATACCGGGTCGACCGGGGGGAGGAGACGCGATGACCGTCGCGGTACGGGTCATCCCCTGCCTCGACGTCGACGGCGGCCGGGTCGTCAAGGGGGTCAACTTCGAGAACCTCCGCGACGCGGGCGACCCGGTCGAGCTGGCCCGGCGCTACGACGCCGAGGGGGCCGACGAGCTGACGTTCCTGGACATCACCGCGTCGTCGGGCGAGCGGGAGACCACGCTGGAGGCGGTACGCCGTACGGCCGAGCAGGTCTTCATCCCGCTGACGGTCGGCGGCGGCGTGCGCTCGGTCGAGGACGTGGACCGGCTGCTGCGCGCCGGAGCGGACAAGGTCGGGATCAACACCGCCGCCATCGCCCGGCCCGAGCTGCTGACCGAGGCGTCCCGCCGGTTCGGCGCCCAGTGCATCGTGCTGTCCGTGGACGCCCGCAGGGTCGTCGACGGGCCGCCCACCCCGTCCGGCTTCGAGGTGACGACCCACGGGGGCCGCCGGGGCACGGGCATCGACGCGGTCGAGTGGGCCGCGCGGGCCGAGGAGCTCGGCGTGGGGGAGATCCTGCTCAACTCGATGGACGGTGACGGCACGAAGTCGGGGTACGACCTGGAGATGATCCGGGCCGTGCGCGCCGCGGTCTCCGTCCCGGTGATCGCCTCGGGCGGCGCCGGCGGCCTGGCGGACTTCCCGCCCGCCATCGAGGCCGGCGCCGACGCGGTGCTGGCCGCCTCGGTGTTCCATTTCGGCCAGCTCAAGATCCAAGAGGTCAAGGACGCGCTGCGCGCTGCCGGTCACCCCGTCCGCTGACCCCACCCCGTGATCTTGCGAAAACTCGCACGCGGGTACTGAGAGCAGGCACTTCGCGTTTGTGATCTTGCAGTTTCTTGCAGGTCTGCCCGCCGAGCGGTGAAAACGCCTTAGCCGATCTTGCACTTTCCGATCGAGTGCAAGATCGGCTAACGCATATCCGCAGGCCGGACGCCATGGCTGCGGGTATCTGCAAGATCACGGAATCGATTCGTGCAGGTCAGAAGGCCATCCTGCGAGAAATCGCAAGATCACGGGTGGGGGAGTGGAGGGATGGCTCGGCCGATCTCGGTGCCGGCGGGGATTCCGCCGGCGTCTCATCGGGTCCGGGCGGCCGTTCCGAGGGGACGATCAGACCGTCCGGGCACCCGACCGGGTCGAGTGCGTGGTGGCGGCCGCGCGTGAGCGGGCCGCCGGTGGCGAGCATCCCCCGATGTCGCGGAGGCGATATGGCGGGCGATGATCGGCGTCTTCATCGATTACGGGCGCGCCGAGCACCGCGTCCGCCCCGGGTCAAAACGGCGGGCCGGGCGGCATCATCCCAACACCGAGGTGAAGAACGTCGCCAATCGCGACGCACCGGTGTTGACGGTCTCGAAGACGCCCTTCACGGCGGCCGCGGCCGCGTGCGGCTGGTTGTAGAGGTAGAAGACCACGAACGCGATGGCCGCGTACGTAAGAACCTTCTTGACCTGCATTGGGGAGCCTCCTGCAGTCAGTTTCCCGGCTGTTTGTACCCGGTGACTGAAATGATCATAACTAGCCGCAAGGACACGAGGCTCTACCGCCCCTCAACCGGAGACAAGGGATGTGAAGAACGCCCCGAGGCGTTCGGCTCCCGTGGTGATGCCGCCGAACACGCCCTTCACGGCGGCGGCGGCATTGGCCGGTTGGGTGAACAGATAGAAGATCACAAAGGCGACGGCCACATAGGTCAGCACTTTTTTGACGTTCATTCGGGGCTCCAACCGTGATGCGTTGACCACATGCTGCCCCATGGAGCCGAGAGGATGTGGCTGAATCGTCCACCCGGGCGTTTGTGTCGGGTGAGCCGTTACAGCCCGAATCGGGTCTGCCGCAGACGGTCGACGGCCGAGGGCTCGCCGGAGTAGTCGACCATCGCCTGTTCCCCGCGTCCGAAGGCGAACAGCGTGAGCTCGGCCGGCTCGCCGCTGACGATCACCACGGGCGAAGCACGCCTGCCCGCGGTCTTCTCCCCGCTCGTACGGCGCAGCACGACGCCGACGGGGGACCGGCGCAGCAGCAGGCGGGCCATGGTGCGCAGCCGCCGCCACAGCACGTCCTGCAGACCGGCGGGGAGTGTGCGCGGCGCCCATCCCGCCTGCGCCCGGCGGACGTCCTCATGATGGATGAACAGTTCCACCGTGCCGACCAGCTCGTCGAGGCCGGGGAGCCCGTACGGCGACCACGCCGGCGGGCCCTGCCGCACCAGATCGACGAGCTCGGGGTAGGGGTGGCGGGTCTTGATCCGCTCCTGCACCGCACGGGTGTGACCGGACAGGAACGGGATCGCGATGCCCGGGGCGGCGTCGAGACGCCGCTCGCGGAGCACGAGGTGGGCGGCGAGGTCCTCGGTGGCCCAGCCCTCGCAGAGCGTGGGGGCGCCGGGGCCGAGCCGGTCCAGCAGATCGCAGAGCGCTGCGCGCTCCTGTCGGGCATGTTTCACACGGTCAGCCTAACCGCCGGAATAACCGGCTGATCGCGGCGATTGGGAGAGTCTAGGACCGAGGGCTCGGCGCCCGTCCGCGGCCGGAGGCCGATCCGCGCACCGCGACCCGCGGGTGCGATGTCCTCCCGCCGTATGCGGGAGCGCCCGGCCCTTTCCCCTGATTGAGAGGAAACGCCCCGAGTGTCCAAGGAGTCCACGGAGTCCAAGGAGTCCGAAGAGTCCAGAGAGTCTGAAAAGTCCGAAGAATCGAAAGCGCCGGCCCGTTCTGTCATGCTCCAGGGTTTTCGGGTGATCGGGGTGGCCGTCAGGGCGGAGCCGGGAGTGTTCACCGCCGCGGTCCTCGCCAGCGCGCTCTACGGCGGGATGACCGTGGCCTCCTCGTGGGCGCTGGGCTGGGCGACCGACCACGCCGTCCTGCCCGCGTTCCGCGACGGCGGAGAGGCGGCCACGGGAGCGCTGCTTCTCGCCGCGCTGTTCATCGTCGGCGTGGCCGTGCTCAAGGCGGCCGGGGTCATGGGACGGCGCATCCTCGCCGGGGTCATGCAGTACCGCATGCAGGCCCGGTCCAGGCGCGAGGTGACCCGGCAGTACCTGCGGCTGCCGCTCGCCTGGCACCACCGGCACCCCACCGGGCAGCTCCTGTCCAACGCCAACTCCGACGTCGAGGCGGCCTGGGGCCCGCTGGCCCCGCTGCCCATGGCCGTCGGCGTGATCGTGATGCTCGTGACCGCCGCCGTGGCGATCGTGCTCGTCGACCCGGTCCTCGCGCTCGTCGGTTTCCTGATCTTCCCGGCCATCGCCCTGCTCAACCTGGTCTACCAGCGCAGGCTGTCCCCGCTGGCGATGCGGGCGCAGCGGCTCAGGGCCGAGGTGAGCGAGGTCGCGCACGAGAGCTTCGACGGGGCGCTGGTGGTCAAGACGCTCGGCCGGGAGGACGCCGAGGCCGCGCGCTTCCAGGCGCGGGCCGACGAGCTGCGCGACGCCAACATCGCCGTGGGGCGGGTGCGCGGACTGTTCGACCCGCTGCTGGAGGCGCTGCCCACGCTCGGCGTGCTCGCCGTGCTGCTCGTCGGCGCGGCCCGCCTGGAGTCGGGCAGCCTCGCGACCGGCGACCTGGTCCAGGTGTCCTACCTCTTCACGCTGCTCGCCTGGCCGATCCGCGCGCTCGGCTGGGTGCTGGCCGAGCTGCCGCGCAGCGTCGTCGGCTGGAGCCGGGTGCGCGACGTGCTCGACGCCACCGGCTCCATGGCGTACGGCACGGCCTCGCTCGACGGCGCGGGCCCCGCACGGGTGACGGCCGAGAACGTGCGGTACGGCTACGACCCCGGCGCGCCCGTGCTGCGGGACGTCTCCTTCCGGGTCGAACCGGGCCGGACGGTCGCCGTCGTCGGCCCGACCGGATCGGGCAAGTCCACGCTCACGCAGCTTCTCGCCCGTCTGATCGACCCCGACGTCGGGGTCGTCAGGATCGACGGGACCGACCTGCGCGACGTGGCCAAGGGCGGGGTGAGCGGCGCGGTGGCGCTGGTCCTCCAGCAGACGTTCCTGTTCGACGACACCGTGCGCGGCAACGTCACGCTCGGCCTCGACGTGCCGGACGAGAAGATCTGGGCGGCGCTGCGGCTGGCGCAGGCCGAGGGGTTCGTGAGCGCGCTGCGGTCCGGGCTGGACACCCGCGTCGGCGAGCGCGGCGCTTCGCTCTCCGGCGGCCAGCGGCAGCGTCTCGCGCTGGCCCGCGCGCTCGTACGTGAGCCCCGGCTGCTCATCCTGGACGACGCCACCTCCAGTGTGGACCCGCAGGTGGAGAAGCGGATCCTGCACGGGCTGCGGGAGGAGTCCGCCGAGTCGACCGTGGTCGTGGTCGCCTACCGGATGGCGACGATCGCGCTGGCCGACGAGGTCGTCTACCTGGAGCAGGGCACGGTGGTCGATCACGGCCCGCACGACGAACTGCTGGCGCGGTGCGAGGGCTACCGCGCGCTGGTGACCGCCTACGAGCGCGAGGAGGCCGAGCGGGCCGACGCGCTCGACGAGGTCGTCGACGAGTCCTTCGACAGCGACGAGGAGGTCGTGGCATGACCGCCGTGGACGAAAGGGCCGGCGACGGCGTGACGGACGAGGCGCGGGCCGAGGAGACCCTGCGGGAGGCCGAGCGTTCGGCCATGGAGACCGTCCGGCACGGCCTGCGCCTTTCGCCCGAGTTCCGGCACGGGCTGGCCGGGACCCTCGCGCTGGCCGTGCTGGCCACGCTCGGGAAGATCATCGTGCCGATCGCGGTCCAGCAGGTGATCGACCGGGGGCTGGACGGCGGCACGCCGGACGTGCCGTTCATCAGGAACGCCGTCCTCCTGTGCGCGGTGGCCGTGCTGCTGACCGCCCTGTGCGGCTACCTGATGAACGTCAGGCTCTACCGGTCCACCGAGTCGGGGCTGGCCACGCTGCGCGGCAAGGGATTCCGCCACGTGCACGACCTTTCCGTACTGACCCAGAACAGCGAACGGCGCGGCGCACTGGTGTCACGGGTTACCGGGGACGTGGACCAGATCAGCGCGTTCATGCAGTGGGGCGGTCTGACGATCATCATCGCGGTCGGGCAGCTCGTCGTTGCGACCGCGCTGATGGCCGTCTTCTCCTGGCGGCTCACGCTGCTGGTGTGGGTGTGCTTCCTGCCGGTGATGATCGTGTTGCCCCGGTTCCAGCGCATGGTCTCCCGGGCGTACACGAGGGTGCGGGAGTGGGCCGGCGACGTCCTGGCCGCCGTCAGCGAGTCGGTCGTCGGCAGCGCCGTCATCCGGGCGTACGGCTCGGAGGACCGTACGGCCGAGCGGATCGACCGGGCCGTGATCGGCCAGCGCAGGGCGCAGACCCGGGCCCAGATGATCATCGGTTTCACGTTCCCGACCACCGAGATGGTCGCGGCCGTCGCGGTCGCCGGCGTCATCGTCCTGGGCGTCCACCTGGGAGTGGCCGGGTCGATCACGCAGGGGCGGCTCATCGCGTTCCTGTTCCTGATCACGCTGTTCATCAGCCCGCTGCAGACGGCGACCGAGGTGCTCAACGAGGCGCAGAACGCGATCGCGGGATGGCGGCGCGTCCTCGGCGTGCTCGACACCCCGGCCGACGTGGCCGACCCCGCCGACGGCGTGACGCTGCCGCGCGGCCCGATCTCGGTCGCCTTCGAGCGCGTCGGCTTCGCCTACCCCGGCGGCCCGCCGGTGCTGCACGACGTCTCCGTGGAGATCACACCGGGCACGCGGATGGCGGTCGTCGGGGAGACGGGATCGGGCAAGACGACGTTCGCCAAGCTGCTCACCCGGCTCATGGACCCCACCTCGGGCCGGATCCTGGTCGACGGCGTCGACCTGCGCGAGGTGAGCTTCTCCTCGCTGCGGGAGCGGATCGTGATGGTGCCGCAGGACGGGTTCCTGTTCGACGCTTCGCTGGCGGACAACATCAGGTTCGGCCGGCCGTCGGCCTCGGACGAGGAGATCAGGCTCGCCCTGACCGAGCTCGGGCTCGCCGACTGGCTCGACGGCCTCCCCGCCGGTCTGGACACCCCGGTCGGTCAGCGCGGCGAGTCGCTGTCGGCGGGGGAGCGGCAGCTCGTCGCGCTCGCCCGCGCCTACCTCGCCGACCCCGACCTGCTGCTGCTCGACGAGGCGACCTCGGCGGTGGACCCCGCCACCGAGGTACGGCTCGCGCGGGCGCTCGACAGCGTCACCCGGGGCAGGACCGCCGTGTCGATCGCCCACCGGCTGTCCACAGCGGAGGCGGCCGACGAGGTCCTGGTGTTCCAGCACGGCCGGATCGTCCAGCGCGGCCCGCACGCGGAGCTGGTCGAGCAGGACGGCGTCTACGCCGACCTGCACGCCTCCTGGGCCTCCGCCATCGGCTCCTGACCCGGCCGGGTCACCGGCGGGGGCCCCGCCGGTGATCCGGGGGCGGCCGCCCGCCGTCACCCGGCGTGGCGGGACGGCGGGACGGCTGCGGCAGAATTGGCCCATGGCCCTCGACCCGAAGATCGCCGAACGGCTCAAGCGCACGCCCGACGGGCTGGTGCCCGCCATCGTCCAGCAGCACGACACCGGCGAGGTCCTGATGCTCGCCTGGATGGACGACGAGGCGCTGCACCGTACGCTCACCACGGGCCGGGCGACCTACTGGTCGCGCAGCCGCGGGGAGTACTGGGTGAAGGGCGACACCTCGGGGCACGTGCAGTGGGTCAGGCACGTGGCGCTCGACTGCGACGGCGACACGATCCTGCTGAAGGTCGATCAGGTGGGGGCCGCCTGCCACACCGGCGACCGCACGTGCTTCGATGCCGATGTGCTCGACTTGACCTCGCCCGCGGTGAACGCGGCCGATCCGGACCCGGGCCGGTGACGGCTTCCGACCCGGCGACGGTCCGTACGGCCCGGCGTTCGCTGATCATCTGGCTCGCCGCCTGCGCGGCGGGCGCCGGTCTCGTGCTGCTGGCGGCCGGCCGCACCTGGGCCACGGCGGCCTTCGGCCCGGAGCAGGGCCGGATCGGCGCGGGCCGGGTCGACCTCACCGGCGGCGATCTCGTGGCCTGGCTCACACCCGCCGCGCTGGCCGCGCTCGCTGCCCTGGCGGCGGTGCTGGCCGCCAGGGGCGTCGTACGGCGGATGATCGGCGTGGTGATCGCCCTGTTCGGCGTCGCGATCATCGCCGGGGCGTGGGACGGCACGCGGGCGCCGACGATCGCCGCCGCGGCCCGCGAGCACATCACGACGGCCGTGGTGTCGTCCTCCGGTTTCGCCACCACCGCGTCGCAGGTCTGGCCGTGGGCCGCCGCGGCCGGCGGGCTCATCCTGCTGGCCGGGGGAGTGACGGCGGCGATCAGAGCCGGGCACTGGCCCGGAATGTCCGGAAAGTACGACCGGCCCGGCGGCGGGGGCCGTACGCCGGGCGGGCCGGGCGGCGGTGAACGGACCGGCGAGCGGGCCATGTGGGACGCCCTCGACGAGGGCATCGATCCCACGTCATCATGAGATCTTGACTTTTCGCGCCTTTTGACTTCCAGGCAGGTCGTTAAGTCGCCGAATGGAGAAATCACAGCTCAGAAGTGGCATGCTGAAATTCATGTGAGCCAGGCCATTGGAATGCTTCAACATTTAGGTCACAGATTGTCCGCACGAAGAGCTTTTGTTCACGAATGTTCCTTGGTGTCGCTATGCTGCCGAAGCCGCCCGGTGGCCGTCGGTCTGTAGACGGCCCATCGGCATCATGTGCGGCCCGGGGTGCACCCGATCATTCCCCTAGAACAGGAGTTCCGTAATGGCATACGGCAGCGACCCGGGCTATCCCGGCGGCTACCCTCCGCCTCCGCCCGGTGGTCCCATGGGACCGCCGCCCCCGAACAACCATCTGGTCATGGCGATCGTGACCACGGTCCTGTGCTGTCTTCCGCTGGGCGTCGTGTCCATCGTGTACGCGACACAGGTCAACTCGAAGTGGGCCGCCGGCGACTTCCAGGGCGCCATGGCCGCGTCGGAGTCGGCCAAGAAGTGGTGGCTGGCCTCGATGATCACCGCGATCGTGCTGTTCGTTCTCTACATCATCCTCGTGGTCGTACTCGGGGCGATCAGCTTCAGCACCTCCGCCTCGTTCGAGTGATGACGGAGATCTCCGAACGGCGCGGCGTGGACCGGGTGCGGTCCGTGCTCGCGCCGTTCGGCGTGGCCGCGGTCACCGTGGCGGCGTTCGCCTACGTCGCGGCCGTGGACCCGAACCAGCCGGGGCACTACCCCACCTGCCCGCTCCTCTTCCTCACCGGGCTCTACTGCCCGGGCTGCGGCACGCTGCGCGCGATGCACGCGCTGGGACACGCCGACGTCGTCGCCGCGATCGGATTGAATCCGCTGGCGGTCGCCACGCTGCCGTTCCTCGTTTTCTGGTGGGCCCGTTGGACGTTACGATCATGGCAGGGACGGCCCGCGCGGACGAGCCTCGCGCATCCCGCGTACCTGTGGGCGTTCCTGGCCGCCGTGATCGTGTACTGGGTGGTGCGGAATCTACCTTTCGGGCGATTCCTCGCTCCCTGAGGCTTCTTTGCAGGGGCCTGACGCGACCCGGTGGCCGAGCGGCGGGCCGCAGACCGATACCATCGCAGGGCAGGATAGAGCAGCCGACCGGAGGGACCCTTACGCCGTGAGCGTTCTCGAGGACATCATCCTGGGCGTCCGGGAGGATCTCGAAGACCGGCAGAAGACAGTGCCGCTCGACGAGCTCAAGGAGCGAGCGGCGCGTGCTCCGCAGCCCCGTGACGCGTACGCCGCGCTGGGCGGCGACCGGGTCTCGGTGATCGCCGAGGTGAAGCGGTCGAGCCCGTCGAAGGGCGCGCTCGCCGCGATCGCCGACCCGGCGGCGCTGGCGGCCGACTACGAGGCGGGCGGCGCCCACGTCATCAGCGTGCTGACCGAGCGGCGCAGGTTCGCGGGCACGCTGAGCGACCTGGCGGCCGTACGGGCCGTCGTCGACGTGCCGATCCTGCGCAAGGACTTCATCGTCACGTCCTACCAGCTCTGGGAGGCCCGGGCCCACGGCGCCGATCTCGCCCTGCTGATCGTGGCGGCCCTCGAGCAGCAGGCGCTGGTCTCGCTGATCGAGCGGGCCGAGTCGATCGGCCTGGCCCCGCTGGTCGAGGTCCACACCGAGGAGGAACTGGACCGGGCGGTCGCCGCCGGGGCCAAGATCATCGGTGTCAACGCCCGCAACCTCAAGACCCTTGAGGTGGACCGCGACGTGTTCGCCAAGCTCGCACCCAAGATCCCGGACGGGATCATCAAGATCGCCGAGTCGGGGGTGCGCGGCCCGCACGACCTGCTGGCGTACGCGCGCGCCGGCGCCGACGCGGTGCTCGTCGGTGAGAGCCTGGTCACCGGCAGGGATCCCAGGGCCGCCGTGAACGATCTGGTGACCGCCGGCGCCCACCCGGCCTCCCGCCAGGACAGCGGGCACGAGAAGCAGGCGTGACGAGAGCGCCGCGCCCGTCCGAACGGCACCGGGCGGAGCGGCCGCGTCAGACGAAGACGCACAGGCAAGGAGGCCATGTGACCGCGACGGAAGACACCCTGCTCACCTCCGCCGATCTGGCGGCAGGCGGGGCCCGCGGCGATGATCCGGACGCCCGGGGCAAGTTCGGCGTCTTCGGCGGCCGATTCGTGCCCGAGGCGCTCATCCCGGCATTGGACGAGGTGGCCGCCGAGTACGAGAAGGCGCGGAACGACCCCGCCTTCATCAGCGAGTTCGACGGCCTGCTGCGCACCTACGCCGGCCGCCCGACCACGCTGACCGAGGTGCCGCGGTTCGCCGAACACGCGGGCGGCGCGCGGATCGTGCTCAAGCGCGAGGACCTGACGCACACCGGCGCCCACAAGATCAACAATGTGCTGGGCCAGGCGCTGCTCACCAAGCGCCTCGGCAAGACACGGGTGGTCGCGGAGACCGGCGCCGGTCAGCACGGCGTGGCCACGGCCACCGCCGCCGCCCTGATGGGCCTGGAATGCGTCATCTACATGGGCGCCGTCGACTGCGAGAGGCAGGCGCTCAACGTCGCCAGGATGAAGCTGCTGGGCGCCACCGTCGTCCCCGTCACCAACGGCAGCCAGACCCTCAAGGACGCCATCAACGAGGCGTTCCGCGACTGGGTCACCAACGTCGACCGGACGCACTACCTGTTCGGCACGGTCGCCGGCCCGCACCCGTTCCCCGAGATCGTCCGAGACTTCGCCCGGATCATCGGCGTCGAGGCGCGCCGCCAGATCCAGGAGCTCACCGGCGGGCTGCCCGACGCGGTCGCCGCCGCGGTCGGCGGCGGTTCCAACGCCATCGGCATCTTCCACGCCTTCATCGAGGACGAGGGCGTCCAGCTCCACGGGTACGAGGCCGGTGGACGCGGCGCGGACACAGAAGAGCACGCCCTGACCCTGACCACGGGCAGCATCGGCGTGCTGCACGGTTCGCGCACGTACGTCCTGCAGGACGACGAGGGCCAGACGATCGAGTCGCACTCGATCTCCGCGGGCCTGGACTACCCCGGCGTCGGCCCCGAGCACGCGTGGCTCAAGGACTCCGGCCGGGCCACCTACCACGGTGTCACCGACGACGAGGCGATGGAGGCGTTCGCGCTGCTCGCCCGCACCGAGGGCATCATCCCGGCCCTTGAATCGTCGCACGCGCTCGCGGGCGCGCTGCGGCTCGGCCGTGAGCTCGGCCCGGAGGCGACCATCCTGGTCAACCTGTCCGGCCGCGGCGACAAGGACATGGGCACCGCGATGAAGTATTTCAACCTCTGAGCGATCAGTACCGACAAAGGCGTTTGCGATGACGACTCTCCAGGCGGTGTTCGAGAAGGCGCGGGCCGAGGACCGGGCGGCCCTGGTCGGCTACCTGCCGGCCGGGTTCCCCACCAAGGACGGCGCGATCGCCGCCGCGACGGCGATGGTCGAGGCGGGCTGCGACGTGATCGAGATCGGCCTGCCGTACTCCGATCCGCTCATGGACGGCCCGACGATCCAGGACGCGGTGCACCGGTCGCTGACCAACGGCACCCGCATCGCCGACGTGCTCCGCACCGTGGAGGGCGTGGCCAGGACCGGCGCGGCCACACTCGTCATGACGTACTGGAACCCGGTCGACCGCTACGGCGCCGAGCGTTTCGCGCGTGATCTCGCCTCGGCGGGCGGCGCGGGCACGATCACCCCCGACCTCACCCCGGAGGAGGCCGGGGCGTGGATCGAGGCGAGCGAAGCGGCCGGGATCGACACGGTCTTCCTCGTCGCGCCCAGCTCGACGGACGATCGGATCGCCAAGGTCGCCGCGTGCTGCACCGGCTTCGTCTACGCCGCCTCGCTGATGGGGGTGACCGGCGCCAGGGAGTCGGTCAGCGCCGCGGCGGAGGGACTGGTCAAGCGGACCCGCTCGCACACGGAACTGCCCGTCTGCGTCGGCCTCGGCGTCGGCACCGGCGCCCAGGCCGCCGAGGTGGCCGCCTACGCCGACGGCGTGATCGTGGGCTCCGCCTTCATCCGCCGCCTCCTCGACGCCCCGGACGAGGCGTCCGGCCTCGCCGCGCTCCGCGAGCTCGCCCGCGAGCTCGCCGGAGGCGTACGGCGCTGAGCGCGCGTCGCTGACCGGGCCGGCGTTCCCGATCGGGCCGGCGTTCCTGATCGGGAACGGCTTTCGCCGTCAGGGAAAGGCCCTGCTTACCACGCGCTTATCCAGCACATGGTGGGCTTGGCTCCCGGTACTGTTCAGTGGGGTTGCCTAACCGGGCGAGGAGACAATGGTTCAGCTGGCATCCGGCTCACGCGTGTCCGATCGGTCACGTTCCGTGCATCTGGTGTTGTCGTGGGTGACGACGGCGGCCCGGCTCGTGCTGGGCGGCGTGCTCCTCGTCGCGGGCGCGCTCAAGATCGGTGCGCCGGCGACGTCGGTGCAGGCGGTCCGCGCCTACGAGCTGCTGCCCGAGTCCCTCGTCCAGATCGTGGGCTACGGCCTGCCGGTGGTCGAGATCGTCATCGGAGCGCTGCTGATCGTCGGGCTGCTCACCCGGGTGTCCGCGGTGATCTCCGGCCTGGTGATGGCCGCTTTCGTCGTCGGGATCGCCTCGGCCTGGGCCCGCGGACTGCGGATCGACTGCGGCTGCTTCGGCGGCGGCGGGCAACTCGCCGACGGACAGGATCCGAACTATCTCTGGGAACTCCTGCGGGACTTCGGGCTGCTGGCGTGTGCCGCCTGGATCGTGGCCAGGCCGCCGGGCCGTCTCGCGTTGGACTCCGTGCTCGGCCTGACGGGTTCTCCGAAGCCGGACGAGGAGAACGACGGTCCCGATGACGCGGGCGATCCCAGTAGTGAGAACGGCAGTCAGGGAGAGACTTCGTGAGCAAGCGGACGAGCGAGGCGGCCAGGGCACGCATCGCGGCACAGCGTGAGGCCTACCGCAAGCAGGAGCAGCGCAGGCGGATCACCATGGTCGTGACGGTGGCGGTGGTCGCCGTCGTCGCCGTCGGGATCGGGTGGTGGTCGGTCGCGCAGAGCAGGTCGGAGGAGCTCGCCGGGGATCTGTCGCCGGTCACGGTGCAGTCGGACGGCACCGTCGTGATGGCCAAGCCCGGGGTCACCGCCCCGGTGGTCGACGTCTACGAGGACTACCAGTGCCCGGCCTGCCGGCAGATGGAGGAGACCAGCGGCGCGACGCTGAAGAACCTCGCCACGGAGGGCAAGGCCAAGGTCGTCTACCACATGATCACGATCTTCGGCCAGGAGCCGACCAAGGGCAACTCGCTGCGCGCCTCGTCGGCCGCCCGGTGCATCGCGGACGGCGACAAGTGGCTCGCCTACCACGAGAAGCTCTACAAGAACCAGCCGTCCGAGTCGGTGAACGGCTTCACGCTCGACGATCTCGTGAAGTGGGGCAAGGAGGTCGGCGTCACAGACTCGGGGTTCGAGAGCTGTGCGCGCGGTCAGCAGAAGACCGCCGAGCACCAGGAGTACAGCAACAAGATCCTGAGCGCGCAGAAGATCACGGGAACGCCCACCGTGATGGTCAACGGCAAGCCGCTCGACTCCAACACCGCGTTCGTGCCGAGCGCCCTGCGGGACGCCATCGTCAACGCGGCCAAGGGCTGATCCACATGAGTGCCGCGGTACGCGACGAATCGGCTCCCTCTTACGGTAACGTCACCTGACATGCCCCTCCTCGCCTCGATTCCCAGCCCGTCGCAAGGGGTCTGGAATATCGGCCCCATCCCGATCAGGGCCTATGCGCTGTGCATCGTGCTCGGCGTCGTCGCCGCCGTCTGGATCGGGGAGCGTCGGTGGCGCGCCCGGGGCGGCGAGCCCGGTGCCATCACCGACCTCGCCGTCTGGGCCGTGCCGTTCGGTCTCGTCGGAGGCCGGCTCTACCACGTCATCACCGACTGGCAGATCTACTTCGGATCGGAGGCGCCCAAGCGGCCGATCGACGCGCTGTTCATCTGGGAGGGCGGTCTCGGCATCTGGGGCGCGATCGCCCTCGGCGGGCTCGGCGTCTGGATCGCCTGCCGCCGTCGTGGCATCTCGTTCTCCGCGGTCGCCGACACCGTCGCCCCCGGCATCGCCGTCGCCCAGGCCATCGGCCGGCTGGGCAACTACTTCAACCAGGAGCTGTTCGGCGGGCCGACCGACCTGCCCTGGGGACTCCAGATCGATCCGGGCCGCCCCGGCACGGTGCCCGGCGTCGACACCTACCACCCCACGTTCCTCTACGAGCTGCTGTGGAACCTCGCGCTCGCCGGGCTGCTCGTGCTGGCCGGCAGACGGTTCACCCTGCGCCATGGCCGCCTCTTCGCGCTGTACGTCGCCGGTTACACACTGGGCCGATTCTGGATCGAGGGCCTGCGGGTGGACCCCGCGCACGAGATCCTCGGCCTGCGGCTGAACCAGTGGACCTCGGTGGTCATCTTCGTCGCGGCCATCGCGTACTTCTGGCTGGCCCGGGGCAGGAGCGGCGCCGAGCCACTGGGCACGACGGCATCCGCCGACGACCCGGACGACGGCGGTACGGCAGAGGGTGGTACGTCGGAGGGCGGCACCGAAGGCAATGGTCCGGCCGCATCCGACACGGCCGGATCCGACCCGGGCACATCCGACGCGGGCACGTCCGATCGGGAGGACGACGCCACCGGCGGAATCTCCACGACGGCGGACGGCGAGGCCGGTAAGCGATGACGTCCGGAGCCGGCGTGGGGGCGCGGGCCGAGGTGCACCACAGACACCGTGACGTGACCGGAGGCTGGTTACGTCCGGCGGTGTTCGGCGCGATGGACGGCCTGGTCTCCAACTTCGCCCTCATCGCGGGTGTGGCGGGCGGCACCGCCGACCCCAAGATCATCGCACTGGCGGGTGTGGCCGGTCTGGCCGCCGGCGCGTTCTCCATGGCCGGCGGCGAATACGTGTCGGTCGCCAGCCAGCGGGAGTTGGCGCTGGCCGAGCTGGAGGTCGAACGCCGGGAGCTGGAGCGCCACCCTGAGGCCGAGGAGGACGAGCTCGCGCTGCGTTACGAGGCGCGCGGCGTCGAGCCGGAGACGGCCAGGGAGGTCGCCAGGCAGATCTCTCGCGACCCGGAGCAGGCGCTGGCCGTGCACGCCCGGGCCGAGCTGGGCGTTGATCCCCACGACTTGCCCTCACCGGTGCTCGCCGCCGGCTCCTCGTTCCTGGCGTTCGCCGTGGGCGCGCTGATCCCGCTCCTGCCGTACCTGCTGGGCGTCGGCGGACTGTGGATCCCGGCGGTCATCTCGATGACGGCGCTGTTCGGCGCCGGGGCGCTGGTCTCCCTGGTGACCGCGCGGAGCTGGTGGTGGAGCGGGCTGCGCCAGCTCGTCGTCGGCGCCGCGGCTGCAACCCTGACCTGGGGACTCGGCACGCTCATCGGAGCCGCCGCACTATGACGAGGCGCAAGCGCCGGCCGTCCGCGCCGGTCGAGCGGTGGGGCTTCCTCGCGGAGCTCGGACTCACCGCCGGACAGCAGCGGATGGTGGTCTGGGGTGGTTCCGTCCTGGGCGTCCTGCTGGCGGCGCTGCTGCTCACGCTGCTGATCGACAAGGTCGCCGGCGGGGAGGAGACACCGGCCAGGGGAGCCGGGAGCGTCCTGGGGGAGGGGCGGCCGGAGACCTACCAGGCGTGGCCGTCGCCCAGGGAGTTCAAGCCGATCGCGGACCGGAAGGCCGACAGCGCGCCGCTGACCCTGCGAGAGGTATTCGGCGCGCGTGCGGTCACCGCCGGGAAGATCACCTTGAAGCGGATCGCGACCCAGGCGGACCCCGGCTGTTCGGGAGCCGTCTGGGGGAGCGGCCTGCGCGACCTGCTGGTCAAGGCCGGGTGCAGGCAGGCGCTGCGGGGTCTCTACCGGAGCGCGGACGGCGCCTACGTGGCTCAGTACACGCTGTTCGACCTCGCCGACGTCCGGGCCGCCAACGGCGTGGTCGACGACCTGAAGTCGACGTACCTGGGCGGCTGGACGCTGCCGCTCGAGCAGGGCAGGGCGGCCTTCCAGGGATACAGCGAGGCGAGCGGTCACGCGATGGGACACTACGCCGGTCTGGTGTGGGTCGCCCGGGCCGACGGCGCCGAGCCGGGGGAGCGCGACGACTTCGTCATGCTCGGCCTGGCCGTACGCGACGTCGAGAAGGGGCTCTACCGCCGGATCGTCGCCGTCGCGGGGCTGCCGTCCGTGGCGCCCGACCCGGGATCGGCCGACGACAGGCCCCAGCCGCCCGAGCCCACCCCCACCGACCCCTCACTCACCCCGTGATCTTGCGATTGCTCGCAGCGGGTGCGGCTGACCTGCACTGATCGCTTCCGTGATCTTGCGGAAACTCGCAGCAGGCGGGATTCACCCGCGGTGCGGCCGTTCGTGATCTCGCAGTGGCGGGCCGGGTGTCGTCCCCGTCGGTGGGCCGGGAGAGCCGCCTGCTACGTGAGTTCGGCGGCGGCCGGCAGAGTGCGCGAGACGGCGGCGGAAAGGGTGGCGAGGCGGTGGAGCGGCGCCTCCAGGAGGGTGAGGTCGCCCGCCCACGGGGCCGCCTCCTCGATCGCGGCCCTGGCCTGCTTCTTGGTCGATCCGGTCCGCCCGGTCAGCGCCTCCCGCCAGACGTTGACGATCTTGCCGTGCGCGCTGTCCATGATCCGCCGGACGATCGCGTCGGCGCCGTCCGCCGGTGGCGGGAGCCGTACGGCGTCGAGCAGGTGCGCGTCGCCGCCGAGGCGGCGTACGGCGATGTCGTAGACGGGGGCGAGCAGCGCGGCGAGCGCGTCGCCGGGCGGCCGGGTGAGCAGCACCCGCACGTGCCGCGCCCTGGTCGCGAGCAGCAGACGGGGCAGCGCCGCCTCCAGCCCGGACGGTACGGCGATCGCCACCCGCTCGGGATCGGCGGCGTACGGCTTGGCCAGCAGTGTGGCGAGCCTCGTCCGGGGGGTGGCGGGCAGCGGTCCGCGCGGCCAGTCCCCGGCGAGCAGGCCGGGTTCGAAGCCGTCCAGGATCTCGTTCACGACCCCGTCCGCGGCCGCTGCCGCCTGGGCGGACGCCGACTCGACGGCCTGGGGTCCCTGGGTGTAGATCGCGGTGGTGGTGTGATCGCCGGCCCGGTCGGTCAGTGCGGCCACGGCGGGCCAGGTCTTGGTGGTCGGCCGAAGGACGTAGAGATCCGCCGCGCTGCCGATGGCCTCTGCCCCGTGATATCGGTTGAAATCCGGAAATATTGCCTCGTTTAGCAAATTAAGGGCAAGTAAGGCTTTCTGTACTTTGAGGGCGAGTGCCGGTGTGCGTTCGGACGCGCCGTAGGCGACCAGGATCCGGCCCTGCTCCCGGTCGCGCAGGCCCTCGGCGGCCCGCGCGGCGAACAGTCCGATGCCCTCGGGCGTGTAGGGCGGATCGGTGATCGCGAGGTCGGCTCGGCCGCGCAGTGACGGCGGCAGGCCCAGCCGCAGATCGGCCCACCGGGTGCGCACACCGAGATCCTGCCGGTCGATGTAGGCGAGGATCCGGTCGTCGATGTCGGCCACCGCGACCTCCACCTCGGGGTGGATCATCCGTACGGCCAGGCAGGTCAGGTCGTGGTCGCCCACGCACAGCAGGCGGGCGCCGGGCAGCCAGAACCGCTCGCCGAGCAGGAGGGCCCGGCGCAGCACGGTCTCCGCCGTGGCGGAGACATGATCGAGCGCGTGACGTCCCCGGGGCGCCTCGTCGATCAGGGTCTCCAGCCGCCGCAGGACCTCGGCGTACCGTCCTTGCCGGGGACTAATGTGCCAATAGTCCGAAATGTTGTCATTAGCGCCTTGATGATATGCTTTAAGGGTATTTATCTGATCGGTCGGGATGCGGAAGCGGTCGCCGCTGTGCTCAAGGGGGAGCGCACGCAGCAGCGCCTCGACCGTACGCCGCGAGGTCGCGGTCTCCCGGACCAGATCGGCCAGGGTCCACCAGCGTCCGTCGCTCAGCAGTGCGACGGCCCTGCGCAGGCGGCGGCCGTCCACGCCCGCCTTGGTCATCAGGTCGTCGAGCGCATCGAGTCCGGCCATGCGGCAACTGTATCCGGGACATCGGCCGATCGAAGTTTCGCGAACCAGTCTGAAAGGAACTATCAAGTCACGTAACCCTGAGAGAGCCGCCGGGAGACCGTGCGGTACCCTCAACCCACTCCACAACCGCAGCAGGGCCAACGTCGTCCCTCTGTTCCAGCAGAAGCAGACGACGGGAGGAACTCCATGCCTGCTGCTCGCCGCGGCTTCCCGAAGCCACAGGGACTCTACGACCCGGCGAACGAACACGACGCCTGTGGCGTCGCCATGGTGGCCGACGTGACCGGCCGCCGCAGCTACGACATCATCGCCAACGCGCTGACCGCACTGCGCAACCTCGATCACCGAGGAGCCAGCGGAAGCGAGCCCGACACCGGCGACGGTGCGGGCATCCTCACCCAGATCCCCGACGCGTTCTTCCGCGAGATCCTCGCCGATCTGGGGTGGCACAGCGAGCTGCCGCCCGAGGGCGCGTACGCCGCCGGTACGGCGTTCCTGCCGGTCGACGAGCGGGCACGCGAGACGGCGGTCCGGCTGATCGAGGAGATCGCGGCCGAGGAGGGTCTCACCGTCCTCGGCTGGCGCGACCTTCCGGTCGACGCCTCGCTCCCCGGGGCCGGGGCGCGGGCGGTCATGCCGTTCTTCCGCCAGCTCTTCGTCAGCGCACCGGGCGGTGAGACCGGCCTCGATCTGGACCGCGCCGTCTATCCCCTGCGCAAGCGGGCCGAGCACGAGGCCGACGTCTACTTCGCCTCGCTGTCCAGCAGGACCATCGTCTACAAGGGCATGCTGACCTCTCCCCAGGTCGAGCCCTTCTTCCCCGACCTGTCCGACGAGCGGTACGTCACGGCGATCGCGCTGGTCCATTCGCGCTTCTCCACCAACACCTTCCCCTCCTGGCCGCTCGCCCACCCCTACCGCTACATCGCGCATAACGGCGAGATCAACACGGTCAGGGGCAACCGCAACTGGATGCGCGCGAGGGAGGCGATGCTCGCCACCGGCCTCATCCCCGGCGACCTGCGACGGCTGTTCCCGATCTGCGACCCGGACGGCTCGGACACCGCGTCGTTCGACGAGACGCTGGAGCTGCTCCACCTGGGCGGCCGGTCGCTCCCGCACGCCGTGCTCATGATGATCCCCGAGGCGTGGGAGAACCACGCGGAAATGGATCCGGCCCGCCGCGCCTTCTACGAGTTCCACTCGACGCTGATGGAGGCCTGGGACGGACCTGCGTCGATCACGTTCTCCGACGGCACACTGGTCGGCGCGGTGCTCGACCGCAACGGCCTGCGGCCCGGCCGGTTCTGGGTGACCGAGGACGGCCTGGTCGTGCTCGCCTCCGAGGCGGGCGTGCTCGCCGACATCCCCCAGGACAGGGTCGTGCGCAAGGGCCGGCTCCAGCCGGGCCGGATGTTCCTCGTCGACACCGCACGCGGCCGGATCGTCGAGGACGACGAGATCAAGGCCGAGCTCGCCGCGGCCGAGCCGTACGGCGACTGGCTGCACGCGGGCCTGGTCCGCTTCGAGGAGCTGCCCGAGCGCGAGCACGAGCACCCCACCCACGAGGCGCTGGTCAAGCGGCAGCAGACCTTCGGCTACACCGAGGAGGAGCTGCGCGTCCTGCTGGCGCCGATGGCCAGGACCGGCGCCGAGCCGATCGGCTCGATGGGCACCGACACCCCGCTCGCCGTGCTCAGCGAGCGGCCCAGGCTGCTGTTCGACTACTTCAGCCAGCTCTTCGCGCAGGTCACCAACCCCCCGCTGGACGCGATCCGCGAGGAGCTCGTCACCTCCCTGCAGTCCACGATCGGCCCCGAGGGCAACCTGCTGGAGCCGGGCCCGGTCTCCTGCCGCCGCCTGGTGCTGCCGTACCCCGTGATCGACAACGACGAGCTCGCGAAGATCGTGCACATCAACGACGAGGACGCGCTGCCGGGCTTCCAGCCGTACGTCGTGTCCGGCCTGTTCGACGCGGCGGGTGGCGGACGGGCCCTGGTCGACAGGCTGGCGGAGATCCGCGCCGAGGTCTCGGCGGCGATCGCCGACGGCGCGCGGATCATCGTGCTGACCGACCGCGGGTCCTCCCGCGATCGCGTGCCGATCCCGTCGTTGCTGCTCACCGGCGCGGTGCACCACCACCTCATCCGGGAGAAGACGCGCACCAGGGTCGGCCTGGTCGTCGAGACCGGCGATGCCCGCGAGTGCCACCACATGGCCCTGCTCATCGGGTACGGCGCGAGCGCGGTCAACCCCTACCTCGCCATCGAGACCGTCGAGGCCATGGCGATGGAGGGCGGCTCCGCCACCGGCGGGCACGGCCTCGACCCGGCCAGGGCCGTACGCAACCTGATCAAGGCGTACGGCAAGGGCGTCCTGAAGATCATGTCCAAGATGGGCGTCTCCACGGTCGCCTCCTACACGGGGGCGCAGATCTTCGAGGCGCTCGGCCTCGGCGCCGAGGTCGTCGACGAGTGCTTCACCGGCACGACCTCGCGTCTCGGCGGCGTCGGCTTCGACGTACTGGCCAGGGAGGCGCTGGAGCGGCACGCCCGCGCCTACCCGCGCGCGGAGAACGCGCACCGGCGACTGGAGGTCGGCGGGGAGTACCAGTGGCGGCGCGAGGGCGAGCCGCACCTGTTCGACCCCGAGACGGTCTTCAAGCTGCAGCACTCCACCCGGACCAGGCGGTACGAGATCTTCAAGGAGTACACCTCGCTCGTCGACGGGCGGTCAGAACGGCTGATGACGCTGCGCGGGCTGTTCAAGCTGCGGCCGGCGGCCGAGCCCGTGCCGATCGACGAGGTCGAGCCGGTCGAGTCGATCGTGCGGCGGTTCTCCACCGGCGCGATGTCGTACGGCTCGATCTCGCGGGAGGCGCACGAGACGCTGGCGATCGCGATGAACCGGCTCGGCGCGAAGTCGAACACCGGCGAGGGCGGCGAGGAGCCCGAGCGGCTGTACGACCCCGAGCGCCGGTCGGCGATCAAGCAGGTGGCCTCCGGCCGGTTCGGCGTGACCAGCGAATACCTGGTCAACGCCGAGGATCTGCAGATCAAGATGGCCCAGGGGGCCAAGCCCGGCGAGGGCGGCCAGCTGCCCGGCCACAAGGTGTACCCGTGGATCGCCAGGACCAGGCACTCCACCCCCGGCGTCGGCCTCATCTCGCCGCCGCCGCATCACGACATCTACTCCATCGAGGACCTGGCCCAGCTCATCCACGACCTCAAGAACGCCAACCCGCGGGCCCGCGTCCACGTGAAGCTGGTCGCCGAGGTCGGGGTCGGCACGGTCGCCGCCGGGGTCAGCAAGGCGCACGCCGACGTCGTGCTCATCTCCGGCCACGACGGCGGCACCGGCGCCTCGCCGCTGACCTCGATCAAGCACGCGGGCGCCCCCTGGGAGCTCGGCCTGGCCGAGACCCAGCAGACGCTGCTGCTCAACGGCCTGCGCGACCGCATCGTCGTCCAGACGGACGGCCAGCTCAAGACCGGCCGCGACGTGATCGTCGCCGCGCTGCTCGGCGCCGAGGAGTACGGCTTCGCCACCGCGCCGCTGGTGGTCTCCGGCTGCGTGATGATGCGGGTCTGCCACCTCGACACCTGCCCGGTGGGAGTGGCCACGCAGAACCCCGAGCTGCGCAGGCGGTTCAGCGGAAGGCCCGAGTTCGTGGTGAACTTCTTCGAGTTCATCGCGCAGGAGGTGCGCGAATACCTCGCCCTGCTCGGCCACCGGTCGCTGGACGAGGTCATCGGCCGGTCCGACCTGCTCGACACCGCCGCCGCCGTCGACCACTGGAAGGCCGCGGGCCTGGACGTGTCGCCCATCCTGCACCGGCCCGACCTTCCGGAGGGCATCCCTCTGCGCAGGGTGGCCGAGCAGGACCACGGGCTCGACAAGGCCCTGGACAACACGCTGATCCAGCTCGCCGAGGGCGCGCTGGCCGGCGGCGACCGGGTCACGCTCGAACTGCCCATCCGCAACGTCAACCGCACGGTCGGCACCATGCTGGGTCACGAGGTGACCAGACGGTACGGCGCCGCCGGGCTGCCCGACGACACGATCGACGTGACGTTCACCGGGTCGGCGGGCAACTCCTTCGGCGCGTTCGTGCCCCGCGGTGTCACGCTGCGGCTCGTCGGCGAAGCCAACGACTACCTCGGCAAGGGCCTGTCGGGCGGCCGCCTGGTCGTCCGGCCGCACCCCGCCGCGCCGTTCGCCGCGGAGACGCAGGTCATCGCCGGAAACGTCGGCCTGTACGGTGCCACCTCCGGAGAGGTGTTCGTCCGCGGCGTCGCGGGCGAGCGGTTCTGCGTGCGCAACTCCGGCGCCACCGCCGTCGTCGAGGGCGTGGGCGACCACGGCTGCGAGTACATGACCGGCGGCCGGGTCGTCGTGCTCGGGCCGACCGGCCGCAACTTCGCGGCCGGCATGTCCGGCGGCATCGCGTACGTGCTCGATCTCGAGCCCGGGCGGGTCAACCGCGAGATGGTCGAGGTCGAGCCGCTGGACGAGGCGGACGCGGAGTTCCTGCGCGAGATCGTCGGCAGGCACCTGGCGGAGACCGGGTCCGCGGTCGCGTCCGCGCTGCTCGCCGACTGGGACGCGGCACTCACCAGAGTAGGAAAGATCATGCCGTCGGACTACCGGCGCGTCCTGCGGGCCCGGGCCGCGGCCGAGGCCGAGGGCAGGGACGTCGACCAGGCCGTCATGGCCGCGGCGCACGGATAAGGGGGCAACAACCGATGGCCGACCCGAAGGGTTTCCTGGCGCACGGGCGCGAGCTGCCGGCCCGCCGCCCTGTCGACGTCCGCATCCGCGACTGGCGTGAGGTCTACGAGGACTTTCCCCCGGCCGCGCTGTCCCTGCAGGCGTCCCGATGCATGGACTGCGGCATCCCGTTCTGCCACAACGGCTGCCCGCTCGGGAACCTCATCCCCGAGTGGAACGACCTCGTCTACCGCGACGACTGGAGAGAGGCGGCCGAGCGGCTGCACGCCACCAACAACTTCCCGGAGTTCACCGGCCGGCTGTGCCCGGCCCCGTGCGAGACGGCCTGCGTCCTCGGCATCAACTCCGACCCGGTCACGATCAAGCGGGTCGAGGTCGAGATCGTCGAGCGGGCCTTCGCCGAGGGCTGGGTCGCTCCGCTGCCGCCGGCCGTGAAGACCGGCCGCCGGGTGGCCGTGGTGGGCTCCGGCCCGGCCGGCCTGGCCGCTGCCCAGCAGCTCACCCGGGCGGGGCACGACGTGGTGGTGTTCGAGCGGGCCGACCGCGTCGGCGGCCTGCTCCGCTACGGCATCCCCGAGTTCAAGATGGAAAAGCGCCACCTCGACCGCCGTCTCGCGCAGATGGCGGCCGAGGGCACAGAGTTCCGCACCTCGGTGAACGTGGGCGTGGACGTCACCGCGGCCCGGCTGCGGGAGGAGTACGACGCGGTCGTGCTCGCGGGCGGCGCCACGGCCTGGCGTGACCTGCCGGTGCCCGGACGCGGGCTCGGCGGGATCCACCAGGCGATGGAGTACCTCCCGCCGGCCAACCGCGACCTGGACGCCTCGCCGATCTCCGCACGCGGCAGGCACGTCGTGGTGATCGGCGGCGGGGACACCGGAGCCGACTGCGTCGGCACGGCGATCCGCCAGGGAGCGGCCTCGGTCACCCAGCTCGAGATCATGCCGATGCCTCCGGCGGCCCGTACGGCCGGGCAGCCGTGGCCGACGTTCCCGATCCTGTTCAAGATGGAGAGCGCCCACGAGGAGCTGGCGGCCCGGGGCGGCGAGCGGGTCTACGCTGTGTCCACCACCGAGTTCGTCGGCGACGCCGAGGGCAGGGTCAGGGCGCTGCGGCTGGTCGACGTCGAGGGCCCGGCCACCGGGTTCCGGCCGATCCCCGGCACCGAGCGGGAGATCCCCGCCGAGCTGGTCACGCTCGCCATGGGCTTCCTCGGCCCGGAGAAGGGACCGCTGCTCACCGATCTGGCGGCGCTCGCGCCGGGAGACTTCTTCGACGCGAGGGGCAACGTGGCGAGGAACGCCTCCTACGAGACGGCGGTCGACGGCGTCTTCGTGGCCGGTGACATGGGCCGCGGGCAGTCGCTGATCGTCTGGGCGATCGCGGAGGGCCGATCGGCCGCGGCCGCCGTGGATCGGCGGCTCAGCGGAGGGACGGCGCTGCCCGCTCCGATCCCGCCCACCGCACGTCCGTTGGTTTAGCTGTAGAAAATAGGACATATTCAGATTCAGGCAGTCGGAAGCGTCCGGCTGCCTGAAGAGTGCAGGAGCCGAAACGGGGGGGATCGGTGAACGCACGCGGACGTCTCGCCGCGATGGCCGTCTCGATGACGCTGGTGGGCGCGATCGGCGCGACGGCCTGTGCCGGGCCCGACCCGGCCGATCACGCGGCGGGCGCCGCCCAGCCCTCCTCCAGTGCCTCCGAGTCGGAACCGGCCGTCCGGGCCGGCCGATATCTGGTGTTCTACGCCGACGGGGGCAAGGACGCGGCGACCCGTGCCGTGACGGCCGCCGGCGGCGCCGTGATCGGCGGTGACGACCGGCTCGGCTACCTGATGGTGCGCACCGACGCGCCCGAGCGGATCGGGGCGGATCGGGCCGTCGTCGGCGTCTCCCTCGACCGGCCCGTCGGCAGGGTCTCCGCCGTTCCGGCGGCGGCCCCGCCGTACGCGCGGTCGGGCTCACGGGGGCCGTCGGCCGTACGGACGACCGCGCACGGGCGGCGGGCGACGCAGGAGGAGCCGCTGGCGGACCGCCAGTGGGACATGAAGATGATCGGCGCCACTCCGGACGGGTCGTACGGCAAGGCCAGGGGGAGCCGCAAGGTCCTGGTGGGCATCATCGACACCGGCGTCGACGGGAGGCATCCCGACATCGCCCCCAACTTCAACCGCGAGCTCAGCCGCAACTTCGTCGTGGACGAGCCGAACGACCCGAACGGCAAGAAGCTCGACGGCCCGTGCGAGCATCAGAGCTGCAAGGACCCGGCCGACGTGGACGACGACGGGCACGGCACGCACGTCGCCAGCACCATCGGCTCGCCGCTCAACGGCATCGGCATCGGCGGCGTGGCCCCCGACGTGTCGCTGGTCAACCTGCGGGCGGGCACCGACTCGGGTTACTTCTTCCTCAAGCCGACGATGGACGCCCTGGCGTACGCCGGGGACGTGGGCGTCGACGTCGTCAACATGAGCTTCTACGTCGACCCGTGGGCGTTCAACTGCACCGCCAACCCGCAGGACTCGCCGGTCGAGCGCCTGGACCAGAAGGGCGTCGTCGAGGGCATGCGCCGGGCGCTCGCCTACGCCCGCGAGCGAGGCGTGACACTGATCACCGCGATCGGCAACAGCGGCACCGACCTCGGCCGGCCGAAGAAGGACACGACCAGCCCCAACTACCCGCTGGACAAGCAGCGCGACCGTAAGATCGACAACACCTGCCTCAACGTCCCGGCCGAGCTCGACGGCGTGATCTCGGTCACGGCGGTCGGGCCGAGCGGGCGCAAGTCCGCCTTCTCCGACTACGGGATCGAGCAGGCCGACATCGCGGCGCCCGGCGGCGACCTGTTCGACGGCGGGACCGAGCTCAAGGGCGCGCGGCGGGAGATCCTGGCCGCCGCCCCGGAGAGCGTGCTGCGGGCGAAGGGCTCGATCGGCAAGGACGGCCGCCCGAAGGACGCCTCGGTGATCCGCGACTGCCGGGGCGGCACATGCTCCTACTACCAGTATCTGGAGGGCACCTCGATGGCCGCCCCGCACGCGACCGGGGTCGCCGCGATCATCATCGGCAGGTTCGGCAAGCCGGGCAAGGGCGGGGTCCACATGGACCCGGCGCAGGTCGAGAAGCTGCTGTACGCCTCAGCCGTGCAGAAGGCCTGCCCCGCGTCCCGCGCCTACAAGTACGGCCCGGACGACACCCAGGTCTGCGAGGGCGACGCGGCCAGGAACGGCTTCTTCGGCCGCGGCGTGGTCAACGCCGCCCGCGCCGCCACCATCGCGCAGTGACCGGGCTGACGGGGTGGAAAGCCCGGTGGAAGCGGGCCGCGAGGAGTAGCGTGGTCAGAGCAAGATGTGATGACGCCGTGCCGCCATCGGGCCGGATGGGTGAACTCCCTGGTGAGAGACCGTGAATACTCGGCGACGCATGTGCCTGCCGTCACATGAAGTGGTCTGTACCAATTAGGGTAGTACTTGTGAGTCGTCGAGCTAAGATCGTCTGCACCCTGGGTCCCGCCTCCTCATCGCCCGAACGTCTGCGCGAGCTCATCCTCGCCGGCATGAACGTGGCCCGATTCAACCTTTCCCACGGCAGCCACGAGCTGCACAGGGAGATCCTGGACCGGGTCAGGGCCGCCGCGGAGGAGTTGGGACGTCCCGTCGGCGTCCTCGCCGACCTGCAGGGCCCCAAGATCCGCGTCGGCCGCTTCGCCTCCGGTCCCGTACGGCTCGGCTACGGCGACGTCTTCACGATCACGACGGAGGACGTCCCGGGGGACCGAGAGATGGTCTCCACGACGTACGAGGGACTGCCCGGTGACGTCAGTCCGGGCGACACCGTGCTGGTCGACGACGGCCGTCTCAACCTTGAGGTGACCGCCGTGGACGGGCCACGCGTGGTCACCCGCGTGATCGTCGGCGGCATGATCTCCGACAACAAGGGCCTCAACCTGCCCGGGGTCGCCGTGAGCGCGCCCGCGCTCACCGAGAAGGACGAGAGGGACCTGCGCTGGGCGCTGCGCACCGGGTTCGACCTGATCGCCCTGTCGTTCGTCCGGTCGCCGGACGACGCGCTGCTGGTCAAGAAGATCATGGATGAGGAGGGCGTCCATCTGCCCCTCCTCGCCAAGATCGAGAAGCCGCAGGCCGTCGAGCACCTCGAAGAGATCGTCGACGCGTTCGACGGCGTGATGGTCGCGCGCGGCGACCTCGGCGTGGAGCTTCCGCTGGAGCAGGTGCCGATCGTCCAGCGCCGGATCATCGAGCTGTGCCGCGAAAAGGCCCACCCGGTCATCGTGGCCACCCAGATGCTCGACTCGATGATGAACGCCCCGCGCCCGACCCGCGCCGAGGCCTCCGACGTCGCCTACGCCGTCATGGACGGCGCCGACGCGGTGATGCTGTCGGGTGAGACCTCGGTCGGCAACTATCCGGTCGATTCTGTCGCCACCATGCACCGCATCGCCATCGCGGCGGAGAGCACGAGCCTGGAGGCCACGCACACCCTGGATCGCCTGCCGGAGACCACCGGTGGCGCCATCGCCCGCGCGGCGGCGGAGGTGGGCGCGATCGTCAAGGCCAAGGCCCTCGTGGCGTTCACGATGTCCGGTGAGACCGCCCGTCGCCTGGCCCGCTACCGCTCGCCGATCCCGCTGCTCGCGCTGACCTCCAACCCGCAGGTGTGCGGCCAGCTCGCGCTGACGTGGGGGGTGGAGACCTTCGAGGTCCCGTTCGTCCACCACACCGACGACATGGTCCGTCAGGTCGAGGCGTCGCTGCTGTCGCTCGGCCGGTGCGAGAAGGGCGACAAGGTGGTGATCGTCGCCGGCTCCCCGCCCGGCACGCACGGGTCCACCAACGCCCTGCGGGTCCACACCATCGGCTCGGCGGTCGCCCACCCCGGGTGATCGCCCGGCCCACTGGGACGCCCGGGACAGCCGGGACAGCGGGGGCGTCGGACACCCGGGCACGGGACATCTGGAACACCGGGCGGTCGGGGAAACCCCCTTGATGACCGCCGACTCCTGGTAAAGCATGGCAGTGCGAGCCGTCTGATCCTGTCCATGCACCGGGGGGAGCGCCACGGAGACGATGCGCGAGCGGCCCGGATCCGGGCCCGACACCCGCCGCCCCTTATGGCACTCGCTGTGGCGGCTGCGGTCCTATCTGCGGCCGTACACGCGGATCATGATCGTGTCCTGGGTCGCCGCCTTCCTCGGCATCGCCGCGGGCACGGTCATCCCGCTTGTCGGCAAGGAGATCATCGACGGTCCGGTGGCCCAGGGCGACCGCGCCGCGCTGCTCCCGCTCGGGCTGCTCGCCCTCGGCCTCGGCGTCGCCGAGGCCGTGCTCACCTTCGTACGCAGGTGGTCGCAGGCGGGGCCGGTGCTCGGCCTGGAGACGACGATCCGCGACGATCTCTACCGGCACCTGCAGCGGCTGCCAATGAGCTTCCACGACGAGTGGCAGTCCGGGCAGCTCCTGTCGCGCGCGACGACCGACCTGTCCACGATCCGTCGCTTCCTGGGCTTCGGAGTGCTGTTCCTGATCATGAACATCCTCCAGCTCACCGCGGTCGTCATCGTGCTCCTGCGGACGTACTGGCCGCTCGGCCTGCTCGTCACGGCGTCGGCCGTACCGGTCGTGGCGCTGTCGCTGCGGTTCGAGAAGCGGTACATCCGCGTCTCGCGCCAGGTGCAGGACCAGCAGGGCGATCTGGCCACGCTCGTCGAGGAGGCGGCGCTCGGCATCCGCACGATCAAGGCGTTCGGCCGGCGCCGTCACCTCTACGGGGTGTTCGACGAGGCCGCGAGCGGGCTGCGCCGTACGGCACTGGGCAAGGTCCGGCTGTCGTCGCGCTTCTTCACGTTCCTCGAGGTGATCCCGAACCTCACGCTGGCCATGGTCCTGCTGCTCGGCGCGGTCGCCGTGGGCGCCGGCGCGCTGACGCTCGGCACACTGGTCGCGTTCACGACCCTCGTCCTGCAACTCGTGTGGCCGGTCGCCTCGCTGGGCTACATCCTCGCCATGGGCCAGGAGGCGATGACCGCTGCTGACCGGGTCACTGAGGTGCTGGACACCGTACCCGACATCACGGGCGCGCAGAACGAGACCGGCACGGAGATCTCGGCCGGTACGGGAACCTCGGCCGGTACGGGAGTCTCGACCGGCGCGGAAACCTCGACCGGCAAAGAAAACGGGGCCGGCAAAGAAAACGGGACCGGTGGAGAGAACGAGACCGGGACGGAGATCGAGGACGGGCGGCGCGCCACCGGGAGACGGCCGGGCGGGCGGGGACATCTGCGGTTCGAGGGGGTGGAGTTCCGGTTCCCCGGCGCCGACCGGTCCGTGCTGCGGGACGTCCGGCTCGACGTGCGGCCGGGTGAGACCGTCGCGATCGTCGGGGCCACCGGCTCGGGCAAGACGACGCTGACGTCGCTGGTGCCCAGGCTCCGCGACGTGACCGGCGGCCGGGTCACGATCGACGGACGCGACGTGCGGGACCTTTCGCTCCCGTCGCTGCGTTCGATGGTCGCCACCGCGTTCGAGGAGCCCACGCTGTTCTCGATGAGCGTGCGGGAGAACGTCACGCTGGGCCGGGCCGACGCCACCGACCGGGAGATCCGGGAGGCACTGGAGATAGCCCAGGCCACGTTCGTCTTCGACCTGCCCTGGGCGCTGGACACCCGGATCGGCGAGCAGGGCATGTCGCTGTCCGGCGGTCAGCGGCAGCGCCTCGCCCTGGCCCGGGCGATCCTCGGCAGGCCCCGCGTCCTCGTGCTCGACGACACCCTGTCCGCGCTCGACGTGGAGACCGAGGCCCTGGTCGAGGAGGCGCTGCGCAGGGTCCTCGCCGACGCGACCGGCCTCATCGTCGCCCACCGGGCCTCGACCGTGCTGCTCGCCGACCGGGTGGCGCTGCTCAGCCACGGCTCCATCGCGGGCGTCGGGCGGCACGCCGACCTGCTGTCGTCGGTGCCGGAATACCGCGCGCTGCTGGCGCAGGACGCCGATCTCGATCCAGAGCGGGCCCTGCGGTGAACGACTCCTGGCGGGGCGTCGCGGCCGAGGACCAGGACCAGGTGTCCGAGAGCGTCTCCCTGCTGCTGCGCACCCGCTCGCGCCGGCTGCTCGCCGATCTGCTGCGGCCGCATCGCCGGCGGATCGCGCTGCTGACCGCCGTCATCGTGCTGTCCAGCGCGGCCGGCCTGGCCCTGCCCTATCTGGTGAAGGCCGGCATCGACGACGGCATCCCGCCGATGCTGGCGGGCGGTGGGCCGGGAACGCTGCTGACGATCATCGCCCTGGTCGTCGCGGCCACGCTCGTCCAGGCGCTCACCCGGATGGTGTTCCTTCAGATGTCCGGCCGGATCGGGCAGGACATCCTGCTCGAACTCCGCCGCCGGGTCTTCGACCATTTCCAGCGGCTGTCGCTGTCGTTCCACGAGAAGTACACCTCCGGCCGGGTGATCTCCCGGCTCACCTCCGACGTCGAGGCGATCGGCGAGCTGCTGGACTCCGGCTTCGACGGCCTCGTCACGGCGGTGCTGACCCTGTGCGGCACCGCGATCATGCTGCTCGTGCTCGACGTCCGCCTCGGGCTGGCGGCGCTGCTGCCGCTGCCGGTCCTGCTGCTGTTCACCCGGTGGTTCCGGAGGGAGTCGAGCGTCGCCTACCGCCGGAGCCGTCAGGCGGTCGCGCTGGTCATCGTCCACTTCGTCGAGTCGATGACCGGCATCCGCGCCGTACAGGCGTTCCGCAGGGAGCCGCGCAACCAGGAGATCTTCGAACGGCTCAACGCCGACTACCGTGACGCCAACATGCGCAGCACCCGCCTGGTCGCCGTGTTCATGCCGGGCATCAAGCTCATCGGCAACGTCACGGTCGCGGCCGTGTTGCTGTACGGCGGATGGCTCGCCCTGAACGGCACGGTGACGGTCGGCGTGCTCGCCGCCTTCCTGCTCTACCTGCGGCAGTTCTACGAGCCGATGCAGGAGATCAGCCAGTTCTACAACGCGCTGCAGTCGGCCGGCGCCGCGCTGGAGAAGCTGTCCGGCGTGCTGGAGGAGCGGCCCGACGTCGCCGAGCCGCGCCGGCCGGTGCCGCTCGACGGGTCGCGCGGCGAGGTGCCGGGTGGGGCGCCAGGCAGGGGGAGTGACGGAGCGCGCGGCGGGCTGCGGTTCGAGGCCGTGGAGTTCGGCTACGACGGCGGCCGGGCCGTGCTGCCCCGGCTGGATCTGGAGATCCCCGCGGGGCAGACCGTCGCCGTGGTCGGCACGACCGGTGCGGGCAAGACCACGCTGGCCAAGCTGATGGCCAGGTTCTACGATCCCGTGGCCGGGCGGGTCCTGCTCGACGGCGTGGATCTGCGTGACCTCGACGAGGCCGAGCTGCGCCGCCACGTCGTCATGGTGACCCAGGAGAACTTCCTGTTCACCGGCACGATCGCCGACAACATCAGGTTCGGCCGGCCGGACGCGCCGACGGCCGCCGTCGTCGAGGCGGCCGAGGCGATCGGCGCGCACACGTTCGTCTCCGCGCTGCCCGAGGGCTACGGCACGCAGGTCGGCAAGCGCGGCGGCCGGATGTCGGCGGGGCAGCGGCAACTCGTCGCGTTCGCCCGTGCCTTCCTCGCCGATCCAGCCGTGCTGATCCTCGACGAGGCCACCTCCAGCCTCGACGTACCGAGCGAACGGCTCGTGCAGCGGGCGCTGCGCACGATCCTGGCCGACCGGACCGCGGTTATCATCGCGCATCGGCTGTCGACCGTGGAGATCGCCGACCGGGTGCTCGTGATGGAGGGCGGCCGGATCGTCGAGGACGGGCCGCCGGAGCGTCTCATCGCCCGCTCCGGCAGATTCGCCCGCCTGCACCAGGCCTGGCTGGACAGCCTCGCCCGCGATTGAGGTGGCCGAGCGGCATCGTCTGGCTCGTGGCCGCCATCGTTGATGCCGCTCGGCCACCCGCCGGAGCTCACATTCGGGACATCACCCGGAATCTAGACCGGCAGGGTCTGCGTCTCAGCCGGAGACTCCGGGGCGCGCCCGGGGGACGCAGGCTCCGCAGCGGCGGCTTTCGGCTCCTGCCGTAAATCCTTGATCAGGCCGGCGCACATGCCGCAGATCACGAGTAGGAACGGCGCGGCGGCGAGGATGCACAGGGTCTGCAGCGCGTCCAACCCGCCGGCGAGCAGCAGGACCGCGGCGACCATTCCGGTGGCGGTGCCCCACAGGATGACGACGCCCCGGCCCGGCTCCAGCACGCCGCGCGATGACAGCGTGCCCATGACGACGGACGCCGCATCGGCCCCGCTGACGAAGAAGAGCGCGACGAGCACCATCACGAGAACCGCCATGACCGCGAACATCGGGTACTCCCGCAGCAGGCCGAACAGCGCGAACTCGGGGCCCTCCGCCGCGGCGGCCGCGAGATCGGCTTTCCCCGACAGTTCGACGTGCAGCGCCGAGCCACCGAGGATCGCGAACCACACGAAGCTGACCAGGCTCGGGATGAGGATGACGCCGACGACGAACTCCCGGATGGTCCTGCCCTTGGAGATGCGCGCGATGAACATGCCCACGAAGGGCGTCCAGGAGATCCACCAGGCCCAGTAGAAGATCGTCCAGGCGGACAGCCACTCCGCTCCGCCGAAGGCTCCGGATCGGAAGCTCATCGGCAGCAGGTCGCCGAGGTATCCGCCGACCGACTCGGTGAACGTGTTGAGCACGAACACGGTCGGCCCGACGACGAACAGGAAGGCGAGCAGCAGGATCGCGAGCACCATGTTGGTGTTGGACAGCCACTGGATGCCGCGGCGCACCCCGGTCACCGCCGATATGACGAAGGCCGTGGTGAGAGCGGCGATGATGCCGATGGCCAGCGGTGTCGACTTGGGGAAGCCCCACAGCTGGGTCAGGCCGCTGTTGATCTGGAGCGCGCCGAGGCCGAGCGAGGTCGCGGATCCGAAGAGCGTCGCGATGATGGCGAAGATGTCGGCCGCCCTGCCGGCGCCGCCGCGCGTCCGGTCACCGAGCAACGGGAAGAAGGCCGAGCTGATCAGGCTGGCCCGTCCTTTCCTGAAGGCGGAGTAGGCCAGGGCCAGGCCGACGACGGCGTACATCGCCCACGGGTGGATCGCCCAGTGGAAGTAGGAGTATTCCGTCGCGAGCCGGGCCGCCTCCTTCGATCCCGGCTCGGCCAGGCCCAGCGGTGGTGTGGCGAGGTGGTTGAGCGGCTCGGCGACGCCATAGAACATGAGCCCGATGCCCATGCCCGCGCTGAACATCATGGCCACCCATGACGAGGTGCGGAACTCGGGGCGGTCGGAGTCCTTTCCCAAGCGGATCCGGCCGTAGCGGCTGATCGCGAGGGCCACCGCGAGGAAGACGAACCCCGCGGAGGTGAGGATGAAAACCCAGCCGAATCCTTCGATGACGAAGTCCTTGGCCGTCCCGGCGACCGTCGCCAGGTTGTCGGTGGCGAACACGCCCCAGGCGACGAACGCCGCCGCCAGGCCCGCGGAGATCAGGAACAGGGGTCGGTCGATGGATGTGGGTGAGGTTTTGGACACGGGGGCGACCTCCAGGAGTCGTCGACGTTGCGGGATCAGGGTCCGCCGACGGACCCTGACGGTCGGCCCTCCGAGCAGACCTTCCCGCTCCCCCCGAGCATGTTGCTGATTATGCGCCTTGTCCTGCGTAGCGCAACAGACTTGACTGTCGAATCTCCGATTTTCGGCCTGATGTCTTGACTGTCCCCGCCGGGCCCCTCACCCTGTTGTATATAGAGATGGTTGTTTCGTAATACGCAACATGGAGATCGCGTGGTCGCGAAGCAGTACGTTCTTACCCTCGTCTGCCCGGAGCGGCCTGGCATCGTGCACGCGGTGTCAGGGTTCCTCGTCGAACACGGATGCGACATCGTTGAAAATCGCCAGTACGGCGACCGCTCAGGAGCGGCGCCCGTTGGAGATCATCGAGGAGGACCGGGTAGATCTGGTGGTTCTGGCCCGGTACATGCAGATCCTCTCCGATGAGCTGTGCGGCAAGCCGGCCGGGCGGGCGATCAACATCCACCATTCCTTCTTGCCCAGCTTCATAGGGGCCAGGCCGTACCATCAGGCGTTCGACCGCGGCGTGAAGCTCATCGGCGCGACGGCGCACTACGTGACGCCCGAACTCGACGAGGGTCCGATCACCGAACAGGAGGTGACCCGGGTCGATCACACGCTCGACCCCGAGGGCCTCGCCGCCGCGGGTCGCGAGGTGCAATGCTTGGCGCCGGCGCGTGCCGTGCAGTGGTGCGTCGAGCACCGCGTGCCGCTCAACGGCGACCGGACAGTCGTCTTCAGATGAGGGGGCGCCGACCGGCCAGGCGTCCGACGACCCACCGACCCGGTCCGGCCGGTGAAAGTGCCCCGGGTGGGACTCGAACCCACACTGTACGGGTTTTGAATCCGCTCCCTCATGCCAATTGGGGTACCGGGGCTTCAATCCGGACTCTATATGGTCGTCCGGATCCCGTCGCTCGGAGCCTAGCGGATCGATGATCGTCCGCGTGACCCCTTGCGTGGTCCCAATGTAGCGGACATCGGTAACCTCTTGTGCGTGAGTACGCAGCGACGAGTGGTGATCGCGGAAGATGAGGCACTGATCCGCCTCGACCTGAAGGAGATGCTCGAAGAGGACGGCTACGCCGTCGTGGGGGAGGCCGGCGACGGGGAGACCGTGGTCCAGCTGGCCACGGAGCTGCGCCCCGACCTGGTGGTCCTGGACGTGAAGATGCCGGTCCTCGACGGGATCTCGGCCGCCGAGCGGATCGTCGCCGAGCGGATCGCACCCTGCCTCATCCTGACCGCGTTCTCCCAGCGCGACCTGGTCGAGCGGGCCAGGGACGCGGGAGCGATGGCGTACCTGGTCAAGCCGTTCACCAAGGGCGACCTGGTCCCGGCGATCGAGATGGCGATCAGCCGGCACGAGGAGATCACGGCGCTGGAGAAGGAGGTCTCCACCCTCTCCGGCCGGCTGGAGACGAGGAAGCTCGTGGACCGGGCCAAGGGCCTGCTGATGACCCAGCACGGGTGGACCGAGCCGCAGGCGTTCCGGTGGATCCAGAAGGCGTCCATGGACCGCCGCATGAGCATGCGGCAGGTGGCTCAGATCGTGGTGGCCGAGGCCGCGAAGGAGGGCCCCCGGCCGGAGGAGAGCGCGCCGCCCACGCCGGAGAGCCCCCAGCCATGATCACGAGTCCCCAGTCGTGATCACGTGATCAGGCCGAAAAAACATAGTAAGCCGATGCACGGGGTCTCTGACCAGGATTAAAGGGATATTTCCCAATTCCGTTACACGTTGATTACTAAACGAAGAGGATCTGCATAACAAAGCCATAACCGTGATGACCTCTGTACCGACCTGTGACTTCCCGTGGTTGTACTACCGGTCACGACCCCTCGGCTGACCGCTGGATGGGGCGGATGCGTATCCGATCCCCGTAAGGGGATCCAGCGAAAGGAAGGCAACCTTGCGATCCAAGATCGCTCGCCTTGGCGGCATTGTCGCGGTCGGTACAGCGCTGACCCTCGGCCTCGCGGCGTGTGGAAGTGGCACCGACGACGCCTCGTCGTCCGGTGGTCAGAGTGATGGTGGGGGCGCCACCACTCTCAAGATCGGCTTCATGGGCGACCTGACCGGTGAGAACTCGGCGCTCATGATCCCGCCATCTCAGGGCGCGCAGCTCGCGGTGGACGAGTTCAACGCCAAGTCGACCGGCGTCAAGGTCGAACTGGTGAAGTACGACAGCCAGGGCAACCCCGACCAGGCTGTCCCGCTGGCCCAGAAGGCCGTCACCGAAGACAAGATTGTGGCAATGGTGGGCCCGGGCTTCTCGGGTGAGTCCCGCAACGTCGGCCCGGTCCTGGAGCAGGGCAAGATCCCGAGCGTCACGGGCTCGGCGACCAACCCGGCGCTGGCCGAGAACGGCTGGAAGTACTGGCACCGCGTCGTGGCCAACGACGCCATCCAGGGCCCCGCCATCGCGGACTTCCTGGTCAAGGCCAAGTCGCCGAAGAAGGCGTTCGTCATCGACGACGCGCAGGAGTACGGCGTCGGCCTCGCCGACGCGGTGGCCCAGGAGTTCGAGAAGCAGAGCGTCGCGGTCGAGCGTGACAAGATCGACCCGAACGGCTCCGACTACTCCTCGACCGTCACCAAGGTGAATGCCGCCAAGCCCGACGTCATCTACTACGGCGGCTACTACGCTCAGCTCGGCCGGCTGCTCAAGCAGCTGCGTGACGGCGGCGTGACCGCGACCGTGGTCTCCGGCGACGGCGCGGTCGACATCAAGCTCGTCGAGGCCGCGGGCAAGGAGGCCGCCGAGGGTGCCGTGCTCGGCTGCCCCTGCCTCATCCCGTTCGGCTCCGATGTGCCGGAGCTGAAGACGTTCAGTGAGAACTACAAGGCGAAGTTCGGCAGCGACCCGCTGATCTACGCCTCCGAGGGCTACGACGCGGCGACCGCCATCCTGAAGGCGATCGAGGCCGGCAACACCACCCCGGAGAAGATCAACGACTTCCTCGCGACCGTCGACTTCAAGGGCGTCTCCAAGCAGATCAAGTTCGGCCCGAACGGTGACATCGCCGCGAACATCATTCACGTCTACCAGATCAAGGATGGCAACCTCGACTGGCTGGGCGACACCACGCAGGCTCAGCTCGGCTGACGCGTCCAGTTCGATCTGAGAACGCTGGGGAGCGGGAGCAAACCGCTGCTCCCGCTCCTTCCTGCCCGGCGACTACCGTCGCCCCGGTTCGAAAGCGACCACCGTGCTCAACGACTTCATCAATCAGGTCGGGCCCTCCACCGTGGGCGGCCTGTCCATCGGCGCCATCTACGCGCTGATCGCCCTCGGTTACACGATGGTGTACGGCGTCCTGCGCCTCATCAACTTCGCCCACTCGGAGATCTTCATGATCGGCGCCTTCGCGGCGCTCTTCGTGATCATGAAGATCGGGATCACCGGCCCGCTCACCGGAATCGCGCTGGTCGGCATGCTGCTCCTGCTGATGCTGGTGGCCATGGCGGCCTCCGGTGGCGCGGCCGTCGTGCTGGAACAGGTGGCCTACCGGCCGCTGCGCAGGCACGGCGCAGGGCGGCTCGCCGCGCTCATCTCCGCGATCGGCGCCTCCATCTTCCTCCAGGAGCTCTTCGCCCTGGTGATCATCCCCGAGGTCTTCGACCGCCCGTCCCAGGGACGCATCCAGGTCCCGGTGCCGCGGCTCCTCGATCGTGAGACGCTGCTCACGATCGGGAACACGGAGATCAGGAACGATCACGTGATCATCATCGTCTCGGCGGTGATCATGATGGTCCTGCTCGACGTCTTCGTGAACCGCACGAAGATCGGGCGAGGCATCCGGGCCACCTCTCAGGACCCCGAGACCGCCACGCTCATGGGCGTGAACATCGACAGGGTGATCCGTACGACCTTCCTCGTCGGTGGCGCGATGGCCGGGGTGGCCGCGCTGCTGTACGCCATGGAGCTCGAGAACCTCCGTTACAACGTCGGCTTCCTGCTCGGCGTCAAGGCGTTCACCGCCGCGGTGCTCGGCGGCATCGGCAACCTGCGCGGCGCGCTCCTCGGCGGGCTCGCCCTCGGCCTCATCGAGAACTGGGGAGCGATCTTCTTCGGCTCAGAATGGAAGGACGTCATCGCCTTCACCATCCTCGTCCTCGTCCTCCTGTTCCGTCCCACCGGCATCCTCGGTGAATCCCTCCAGCGAGCGCGCGCATGAACGCAAACTCCAAGACTCACAGCGGAAACCCGCTCACGTCGTTCCGGCGCGCGGTCGGCGGCCTCAGCGACGGGGTGCGCGACCGGTGGGCGGCGGCGCCCGGCTGGGCGCGCTGGACCGGATACGCCCTGCTGATCGCCCTGGCGGTCATCGCCCCGCATCCGGCCATCGGATCGTTCATGGCCCCGGACTCGCACTGGCCGTCGCTGCTGTTCAGCCCGATCGGCACGTTCGTGCTGCTGGCGGTGGGCCTGAACGTGGTGGTCGGCCAGGCGGGGCTGCTCGACCTCGGCTTCGTCGCCTTCTACGCCATCGGCGCGTACACCATGGCGGTCTTCGGCACCAAGTACGGCTGGAACTTCTGGGGCGTGCTGATCATCGCGATCTTCATGACCGCGATCTCGGGCATCGTCCTCGGTTCACCCACCCTGCGGCTGCGCGGAGACTATCTGGCGATCGTCACGCTGGGCTTCGGGGAGATCGTCCGGATCACCGCGCAGAACACCGACTACATCGGCGGCGCGCGCGGCATCACCAACATCCCCCATCCGCCGACGCTGTTCGGGGTGGAGTTCGCCCTCGATCCGCTGCCGTACTACTACCTGCTGGTGGCGGCGGTCGTGCTGGTGGTGATCGTCGCCAAGCGGCTGGAGCGTAGCCGGGTCGGCCGCGCCTGGGAGGCCATCCGGGAGGATGAGGACGCCGCAGAGCTGATGGGCGTGCCCACCTTCCGGTTCAAGCTGCTGGCCTTCTTCGTCGGCGCCATGATCGGCGGCCTGACCGGCGCCATCTGGGCCAGCAAGGTCATCGCGATCCAGCCGCCGAACTTCCCGTTCATCCTGTCGGCCACCATCCTGGCCGCCGTGGTGCTGGGGGGTTCCGGCAACCTGCCCGGCGTCGTGATCGGTGCGTTCCTGGTCGCCTGGCTGCCCGAGCGGTTCCGCGGCTTCGCCGACTACCGCATCCTCATCTTCGGCGCGGCCCTCGTGCTGATGATGGCGCTGCGTCCGGAGGGGCTGCTGCCGGCGCGCCGCCGCCGCAACGTCCTGGGCAACGGCGAGAACGACGCGGGCGCTGCCGCCACGGAGTCCGGCGGCACGACGGCATCAGGGGACGCGGGGGACAAGGAGGTGGCCAAGTGAGCGAGCCCAAGGCGTTGCTCGAACTCCGCGCCGTCACGATGCGCTTCGGCGGCGTGCAGGCGCTCGGCGGGGTCGACCTCACCATCAGGGAGGGGGAGATCTTCGCGCTGATCGGCCCGAACGGCGCGGGCAAGACCACGGTGTTCAACGCGATCACCGGCGTCTACCGGCCGACCTCAGGCGAGGTGCGCTTCAACGGCGAGAAGATCAGCGGTCTGAAGCGGTTCACGATCACCAAACGCGGCGTCGCCCGCACCTTCCAGAACATCCGGCTGTTCCACAGCATGTCGGCTCTGGAGAACGTTCTGGTCGGCTTCGACGCGCACAACCGCACCGGCGCGGTCGGCGCGGCGCTCGGCCTGCCGTGGCACCGCCACGCGGAGCGACGCGGGCGGGAGCATGCGATGGAGCTGCTGGAGTTCGCCGGCATCATGCACCGGGCCGACGAGACGGCCAAGAACCTGCCGTACGGCGACCAGCGCCGGCTGGAGATCGTGCGAGCCCTGGCGACCGACCCCAAGCTCCTGCTGCTCGACGAGCCGGCCGCCGGCATGAACCCGGCGGAGAAGATCGAACTCCAGGGGCTGATCAAGAAGATCCGCGACGCGGGCCGCACGATCCTCCTGATCGAGCACGACATGTCACTGGTCATGGGCATCAGCGACCGCATCGCCGTACTGGACTTCGGCCAGAAGATCGCCGAGGGTCTCCCGGCAGAGGTGCAGAGCGATCCGAGGGTCATCGAGGCGTACTTGGGGGCACCCGCAGATGCTTCTTGAGATCAGGGACATCCACGTCCACTACGGCAAGATCGAGGCGCTCAAGGGGGTCTCGCTCGACGTCGGCGAGGGGGAGATCGTCACCCTCATCGGCGCGAACGGCGCGGGCAAGACCACCACGCTCAAGACGATCTCGGGTCTGCGTTCGCTGACGTCGGGCAGCATCGCCTTCGACGGCAAGGACATCAGCAGGCTGCCTGGCCACAAGCGGGTGCTGGTCGGCATCGGCCAGTCGCCGGAGGGCCGGGGCGTCTTCCCGGGCATGTCGGTGATGGAGAACCTGCTCATGGGCGCCTACACCCGGTCCGGCGACTTCTCCAAGGACCTGGCCGAGGTCTTCGACCTGTTCCCGCGGCTGGCCGAGCGCAAGAACCAGCAGGGCGGCACCATGTCCGGCGGCGAGCAGCAGATGGTGGCCATCGGCAGGGCGCTGATGAGCAAGCCCAAGGTGCTGCTGCTGGACGAGCCGTCGATGGGCCTGGCGCCCAAGCTCGTGTCCCAGATCTTCTCGATCATCAAGGAGATCAACAACCGGGGGACCACGGTCCTGCTCGTCGAGCAGAACGCCCAGCAGGCCCTCCAGATCGCCCATCGGGCGTACGTCCTGGAGACCGGCAGGGTCGTGAAGTCCGCTCCGGCGGCGGACCTGCTCGACGACCCGCAGGTCCGGGAGGCCTACCTGGGCGGCGCCCTGGGACAGCACTGACGGACCCGTCCGACTGACGGACCCGTTCGCGTGGCGACGTTCGCGTCGCGACGAAGGAGAGGCCGGCCGGGAAGGAGTTCCCGGCCGGCCTTCCGCGTCCGGCGGCCTGTCACCTTCGCCGGCTTCTCGCCCGGACGGCGGCGGAGCAGGCCGTGCTCACCGCGACCGCTGCGCCGGGTTCTTCGAAGACGCGAAAACGGTGGACGAGGCGCTGAGAAAGTATGGCGAGCCCGCGGGACCTTTGGGTCCGTACACAGCTTCCCCGGCTCCGCACGTTGTCTACTCGGTCCCCACGGGCTCTGGGGGCACCACGGTAGCGACCTGAGGGGCAGGTGTGCAAAGAAAGCCGCAAGGTCGTTCTGTTATGGAGTCAATGAGCGGAATGTCTGCTTCTCTCGGTCCGGCCGCGATGGTAGGGCGCGAGGATCACTCGGCGTCGCGGAGCATGCAGGTCAGGCGCGCGGTGCACACCCGCCGCCCGCCGTCGTCGTTGATCTCGATGTCGTACGTCGCGAGCGTGCGGCCGCCGTGCACGAGGGTGGCGATCGCGGTGATGTGGCCGGATGTGGCCGACCGGTGGTGCGTCGCGCTGATCTCGATCCCCATCGCGATCCGCCCGGGACCCGCGTGCAGCGTGGCGCCGAAGGATCCCAGCGTCTCGGCGAGCACGCAGGAGGCGCCGCCGTGGAGCAGGCCGTACGGCTGGGTGTTGCCCGCGACGGGCATGCGGCCGACCATCCGCTCGGCACTCGCCTCCAGGACCTCGATGCCCATGCGCTCGTGCAGGTGGCCCTCGCCGGCCTGATTGACGGCGGCGAGGAACTCTTCGGGGTCGATGAGGGTCAAGGGGAGACCTCCTCTGGGAAGAGCCCGGGTTTTATGTCGTACAGGGAGACTAGGCTGCGGATGTGCCGAAGAGTGAAGCGACCCCCGACCGTCCGTGTCTGCTGCTCCTGGACGGGCATTCCCTTGCGTACCGCGCCTTCTACGCGCTCAAGGACGCCAATCTCATGACGACCGACGGCCAGCACACGGAGGCGGTCTACGGTTTCACCTCCATGCTGTCCAACGTCCTGCGCGACGAACGCCCGAGCCACGTGGCGGTCTGCTTCGACCGCAGCGAGCCGACCTTCAGGCACGAGGCGTACGACGGATACAAGGCGAACCGGGCGGAGACGCCGGAGGACTTCCGCGGCCAGATGCAGCTCATCTTCGAACTGCTCGACGCCCTGCGCGTTCCCCGGCTGTCGCTGGCCGGATTCGAGGCCGACGACCTGATCGCGACGCTGGCCACCCGCGCGGCCGCCGAGGACATGAACGTGCTGATCGTCACCGGGGACCGCGACGCGCTCCAGCTCGTCGACGAGCGGATCACCGTGCTGATGACCAGACGCGGCATCAGCGACATGACGCGCTTCACCCCTGAGGCGGTCGCGGAGAAGTACGGGCTCACCCCGGCGCAGTACCCGGACTTCGCCGCGCTGCGCGGCGATCCCAGCGACAACCTGCCCAACATCCCCGGCGTGGGCGAGAAGACCGCCACCAAGTGGATCGTCGAGTACGGATCCCTCGACGAGCTGGTCAGGCGGGCCGACGAGGTGAAGGGCAAGGCGGGCGAGCGGCTGCGCGAGCACCTCGGCCAGGTGATCCACAACCGGATGCTGACCGAGCTGCGGCGCGACGTCGCCGTCGAGAGCGGCGTGGCCGACCTGACGATGGGCCAGTGGGACCGCGAGGAGGTCAACAGGCTGCTCGACGCCCTGCAGATCCGGGGCGAGCTGCGCGAACGGCTCTTCAAGACCCTCGGCGCCGCCGGTGCCGCCGAGCCCGAGGCGGAGGAGGGCTTCGAGCTCGAGGTGACCGTGCTGGAGCCGGGCCAGGTGGCCGGGTGGCTGTCCGGCCTGCCCGAGCCGTCCGGGCAGGATGGGGGCCGGGCCGGGCTCGCGTTCCGCGGTGTGTACGGCAGCGGCACCGGCCGGTTGGACGGCATCGCCATCGCCACGGCGGCCGGCGCCGCCTACGTGGACCCCACGCGGCTCACCCCCGAGGACGAGGCGGCCCTCGGCGAGTGGCTGGCCGACGAGTCGCGGCCCAAGGCCGTACACGACGCCAAGGGGCCGCTGCTCGCCCTGTGGGCGTACGGACAGGACCTGCGCGGCCTCACCTGCGACACCGCCCTGGCGGCCTATCTGGCGCTGCCGGGGCAGCGGTCGTTCCCGCTCGACGACCTGGTGCTGCGCTACCTGCGCCGTGAGTTGCGTGCGGAGACCGCGTCGAACGGCCAGACCTCGCTGTTCGACGACGTCGACGCGGGCGAGGCACGTGACCTCGCCCTGCGGGCCCACGCCGTACGGGAGCTGGCCGACGCGCTGGAGGAGCACCTGTCGCGGCGCGGCGGCACTCGGCTGATCACCGAGGTCGAGCTGCCGCTGGTGCGGGTGCTGGCCGAGATGGAGCGGGCCGGGATCGGTGCCGACAGGCAGTATTTCGCCGCGCTGGAAGCGGAGTTCGGCGCCGCGGTGAAGCAGGCCGTCGAGGCCGCGCATCAGGTCGTGGGCGAGCAGTTCAACCTGAGCTCGCCCAAGCAGCTCCAGGAGATCCTCTTCGGCAAGCTGGGCCTGCCGAAGACCAAGAAGATCAAGACGGGGTACACGACGGACGCCGACGCGCTGGCCTGGCTGGCGCTGCAGACCGACAACGAGCTGCCGACGATCCTGCTCAGGCACCGCGACCAGACCAAGCTGCGGACCACGGTCGAGGGGCTGATCAAGGAGATCGCCGACGACGGGCGCATCCACACGACGTTCAACCAGATCGTCGCGGCGACCGGGCGGCTGTCGAGTGAGAAGCCGAACCTGCAGAACATCCCGATCAGGACCGTCGAGGGCCGCCGCATCCGCAAGGGCTTCACGGTGGGCGAGGGCTACGAGACGCTGCTGACGGCGGACTACAGCCAGATCGAGCTGCGGATCATGGCGCACCTGTCGGGGGACGAGGCGCTGATCGCCGCGTTCGAGTCGGGTCACGACTTCCACCAGGCGACCGCCGCCCGGGTCTTCGACCTGCCGCCCGAGGAGGTGACCGCCGATCTGCGGGCCCGCATCAAGGCGATGAACTACGGACTGGCCTACGGGCTGTCCGACTTCGGGCTGTCCGGTCAGCTCGGCATCTCCGTCCAGGAGGCCAGGGCGCTCAAGGAGGAGTACTTCGAGGAGTTCGGCGGCGTCCACGACTACCTCGAGGCCGTCGTGGCGCAGGCCCGCAAGGACGGCTACACCGAGACGATCCTCGGTCGCCGCCGTTACCTGCCCGACCTCACCAGCGACAACCGGCAGCGGCGCGAGATGGCGGAGCGGATGGCGCTCAACGCGCCCATCCAGGGCTCAGCGGCCGACATCATCAAGGTCGCCATGCTCAACGTGCGGCAGGCGATGACGGGCATGCGCTCGCGGATGCTGCTCCAGGTGCACGACGAGCTGGTGTTCGAAGTCGCGCCAGGGGAGCTGGAGGGGCTGACCGCGCTCGTGCGCGAGCAGATGGGCGCGGCCTACGACCTGCGGGTGCCGCTGGACGTCTCCGTCGGCGTCGGCGAGACGTGGGAGGACGCCGGACACTGATCGCTCCGGGCGGGCCGTTCCCCGCCCGCCCCCGCCCGGTTCCCGGCGACCCCGGCGCTGATCGACTCCAGGATCGATCGGCTCCAGGATCGATGGGCGCCAGGATCGATGGACTCCAGGATCGATCGACTTCGGGGATCGGCTCCAGGGTGATCGGCATCCAGGATCGATCGACTTCGGGATCGGCTGCAAGCTGCTCGGCTCCGGTGCGGATCGGCATCCAGCACTGATCGCCGGCAGCCGTTCTTGCCCTCGTTTTTGCCTGCCCGCCATTTGATCACGGTCTCGAGCCCGGTCACCGTTCCATGTGATTTGGGTAAAATTTGGGCATTATGGTCGGATGATCGTGCGGGACGTTACTCGAGTCACGGTGCTGGCCAACGTCGTGGTGGTCGTGGTGGGCCTCGTCGTGCTCACGCTGCTGCCCCGGTGGAGTTCGGGGGGCGACGGCCCCCGGACGGCGGTGGTGGCGCGGCCGTCGGCGTCGGCGTCGGCGACGGCGTCCGCCGGAGTGCCGTCCGGCGAGCGGGAGCCGGTGACCGCGACGCCGGAGTCCGCGAAGAAGGTGAAGGCCAACGAGGCCGGGCTGGTTCCGGTGATCATGTATCACCGGCTGCTGCCCAAGCGGATCGCCTCCATCGACCGCACCCCCCGCCAGTTCCGCACTGAACTGGAGCGGCTGGCCAGGAAGAACTACGTGCCGATCACGGCCGCCGAGTTCGTGTCCGGCGCGATCGACATCCCCGCGGGCTCCCACCCCGTCGTCCTCACCTTCGACGACGGCCACCCCAGCCACTTCGCCCTGGACTCCCAGGGGGTGCCGAAGCGCGACACGGCCGTCGGCATCATCTACGAGGTCGCCGCCAAATATCCGAAATTCCGGCCGGTCGCCACGTTCTGGATCAACCGGACCCCGTTCGGTCTGAACGATCGGGCCGAGCAGACCCGGGCCGTGCAGTGGCTCGTCGAGCGGGGTTTCGAGGTGGCCAACCACACCTATGATCACCCGGACCTGCGCAGTCTGCCGACGAAGCGGGTGAGCGAGCAGATCGTGCGGCAGGAGCGGCTGCTCGCCAAACTCGGCACGGGGCCGTCCACCACGCTCGCCCTGCCGTACGGCTCCCGGCCCAGGAAGCTGAGCGTGGCGCACGACGGGAAGTGGGACGGCACGAAATACGACTTCGATGGCGTGTTCCTGGCCGGGGCAGAGCCCGCTGTTTCGCCCTTCGCGAAAAAGTTCGAGCGATACGCGATCCCGAGGATCCAGTCCAACGGAAAACACGGGGAATGCAGCCGCTGGTGCACGGCCTATTGGCTCGACTGGTTGGACGAGCACCCCAAGAAGCGGTATACGTCCGATGGGGATCCCAAGAGGGTGTCGATCCCCCGCAAACTCCGCGACACGGTAGCCTCAAAGCGAGCAGGGAAGATCGTCGTCTACTAGCGGCGTGTTCCCTTGCCTCGGATTGACCCCGCCCGTCATGTCTCATATGCTGATCGCTGCGTTGTGGGCTCGCGCGCGTCTCGGACGGAGCGGGCTCGCGCTCGGTCATCTGTCGCTGCGATCGCTGAACAGCCTCCGATGAACGAAAACAAGCCCGCCGCGCTTCCGTCACAACGACATCTGTCCGGTTCGGAGCAATTCCACACATGACGAGCAGCACTGAGGCCACCTCGAGCACCCCGCAGGTAGCGGTCAACGACATCGGTTCCGAGGAGGCCTTCCTCGCCGCGATCGACGAGACCATCAAGTACTTCAACGACGGCGACATCGTTGAAGGCACCGTTGTCAAGGTCGATCGAGACGAGGTCTTGCTCGACATCGGCTACAAGACCGAGGGCGTGATCCCGTCCCGCGAGCTCTCCATCAAGCATGACGTCGACCCCGCCGAGGTCGTCGAGGTCGGGGAGCACGTCGAGGCGCTGGTCCTCCAGAAGGAGGACAAGGAAGGCCGCCTGATCCTGTCCAAGAAGCGCGCCCAGTACGAGCGGGCGTGGGGCACGATCGAGAAGATCAAGGACGAGGACGGCATCGTCACCGGCACCGTCATCGAGGTCGTCAAGGGTGGTCTCATCCTGGACATCGGCCTGCGGGGCTTCCTGCCGGCGTCCCTGGTCGAGATGCGCCGCGTCCGCGACCTGCAGCCGTATGTCGGCCGCGAACTCGAGGCCAAGATCATCGAGCTGGACAAGAACCGCAACAACGTGGTGCTGTCCCGCCGTGCCTGGCTCGAGCAGACGCAGTCCGAGGTGCGCCAGACGTTCCTCAACACTCTGCAGAAGGGCCAGGTCCGCAAGGGCGTCGTCTCCTCGATCGTCAACTTCGGTGCGTTCGTGGACCTCGGCGGCGTCGACGGACTGGTGCACGTCTCCGAGCTGTCCTGGAAGCACATCGATCACCCCTCCGAGGTCGTCGAGGTCGGCCAGGAGGTCACGGTCGAGGTCCTGGACGTCGACATGGAGCGCGAGCGGGTCTCGCTGTCGCTCAAGGCGACGCAGGAGGACCCGTGGCAGCAGTTCGCCCGGACCCACCAGATCGGCCAGGTCGTGCCCGGCCGCGTCACCAAGCTGGTGCCGTTCGGCGCGTTCGTCCGCGTCGAGGAGGGCATCGAGGGCCTGGTGCACATCTCCGAGCTGGCCGAGCGCCACGTGGAGATCCCGGAGCAGGTCGTGACGGTCGGCGAGGAGATCTTCGTCAAGATCATCGACATCGACCTCGACCGCCGCAGGATCTCCCTGTCGCTCAAGCAGGCCAACGAGGGCGTCGGCGCCGAGGTCGAGTTCGACCCCACCCTGTACGGCATGGCGGCGACGTACGACGACCAGGGCAACTACATCTACCCCGAGGGCTTCGACGCCGAGACCGGCGAGTGGCTGGAGGGCTTCGACAAGCAGCGCGAGGAGTGGGAGCGGCAGTACGCCGAGGCCCAGGCCCGCTTCGAGGCGCACAAGTCGCAGATCGAGAAGGCCCGGCAGGAGGAGGCGGCGGCCAGCCAGGCGGCCTCTTCGTCCTACGGCGGCGAGACCTCGTCGCAGAGCCAGTCGAGCGGCGGCGCCCTCGCCTCCGACGAGGCTCTCGCGGCCCTGCGCGAGAAGCTGGCCGGCGGCCAGAGCTGACCCGGGCGACCGGTTCGAGAGCGCCGGTTCAAAGAGCGCAGCTTTAAAGAGCACCGGATCAGAGAGCACCGGTTCAGAGAACGGCACGGAGGCCCCGCTTCGGCGGGGCCTTCCGCGTGTCCGGGCACTCCCGTCACCGATGAGCTCATCCACCCCCGATAAGGTGACGGCGTGGTTGACATCGAACGGGCCGCGCCCGGCGACGCCGGGGAGATCCTCACCCTCCAGCGGGCCGCCTACGTGACCGAGGCGCAGCTCTACGGCGACCCGTTCCTGCCCCCGCTCGTCGAGACGGTCGAGCAGGTGCGGAAGGTGATCGACGGCGGCGTCGTGCTCAAGGCGACGGAGGGCGCCCGGCTGGTCGGATCCGTCCGCGGTCAGTTGTCCGGCTCGACGTGCCTGGTCGCCCGTCTGATCGTCGCGCCCGATCGGCAGGGACAGGGCATCGGCGGTGGGCTGCTCGCCGCGCTGCACGAGGCCGTGCCGGAGGCCACCGCGTTCGACCTGTTCACCGGCCACCTTTCCGAGGGCAACCTGCGGCTGTACCGGCGCCTCGGCTACCGCGAGACCCGCCGCGAGCGCGTGCAGGATCACCTGACCCTGGTGCATCTGCGTCTCAGCCGCTGACGGCCGCATCACCCGTTCGTCCGTCCGTGCCTCGCCCAGCACGCGTACGGCACGGCGTACGGCACCGCCTGCCCGGCGGGCCGTGCCGTACGGAAGCCCGATAGGCTGCGGGACGTGTTCAGGGTGGGACTCACGGGCGGCATCGGCTCGGGCAAGAGCGAGGTGTCACGGCGGCTCGCGGAGCGTGGCGCGGTCGTCATCGACGCGGACAAGATCGCGCGTGAGGTGGTAGAGCCGGGAACGCCCGGCCTCGCCGAGATCGTCGAGACGTTCGGCGCCAGTGTGCTGCGCCCCGACGGGACGCTCGACCGGGAACGGCTCGGCTCGATCGTGTTCGCCGACTCCGGCAAGCTGAAGGTGCTCAACGGGATCGTCCACCCGAGGGTCGGCGCCAGGGTCGAGGAGCTCCAGCAGGCCGCTCCCGCCGGGGCGATCGTCGTCTACGACGTGCCGCTGCTCGCCGAGAACGGCCTCGCCCCGATGTACGACGTAGTGATCGTCGTGGACGCCTCCGATGACGTACGCGTCCGCCGGTTGCGGGAGTTCCGGGGCATGACCGAGGAGGACGCACGGGCCCGGATCGCGGTCCAGGCCTCCCGTGAGGACCGCCTCAAGGTGGCCGACATCGTGATCGACAACGAGGGTTCGCTGGACGCCCTCGAGAAGCGGGTCGCCGAGGTCTGGGACGAGCTCGTCGCCCGAGCGGCGGCGTACGCCCCGGGCGCGTGACCGAGGGGTGCCCGTAGCACGGTTTCGCCGCGGAACCACGACCCGGGTACGGCGACGGGGATGACGGCGAGCCGCCGGTGCTCGTCCACCTTTTCGGCCGGCTCTGATCTCCGGCTGTGAACCCGCCGGGCCGGCCGTCTCTTCACCGTCGAAGGTGATCGTGGGCCGGCGAGCCTGCGGCTCCCGACCGGGAGCGAACCGCGCCGCCCGCCGGCACGTCTATCGATCATGAGGATGCTTCCGGCCGCACTGCTCATCGTGCTCGCGACGGCCTGCGGTTCCACCCGAGCACCGGTCACTGCCGACGAGTTCACGGACCTCGCCCATGAGGTCGCAGAACGCTGGCAGAGTTCGGCGGAGAGAGAGCCGTGGATCGTTGGGTTCGTCCCGCTACGGAACCTGACCTTGGAGCCCGATTGGGGACGCATGCCCCGCTGGGTCGGGCGGAGCATGATCAACAGCGCCTGGAAGCTGGAGACCGAGCTCCCGGTCGAGGTGCCCGCCCCGGCCAAGCTGCGCTGGGCCGATGAGAGCACGCTAAGCGTGCCCGTGCTGACGGCGGCAGCCGCCTACGCCGGGCTCGGCAAGCCCAGGTCCTTCGTCGACGATAAGTGCCCGGCCAAGGGGTGCCGACCACTGCGCGTGGTCGCGGTGGCGCGGGGAGAGGCCACGATGCCCAGTAGTCGGGGGGACGTGCAGGTACCGACGTGGGACTTCACCGTGAAGGGCGTACCGGAACCGTTCCGGCGGGTGGCGGTGGACCCGGCCGCGATGGGCGGACCGCCCCGGCCCCTGGACGACGGGATCCAGGAGGTGCACACCTACGAGGTGCGCACGCCGACTGAGCTCCAGCTGAGTTACGTGCACGGCACGTGCGACACGACGTACGGCTCGCGCGTCCACGAGACGCCCTCGGCAGTGGTCGTGGACGTCGACGTCCGGCGCGACGACAACGTGGAGGTCTGCAACGATATGGGGAAGACGGACCGGATCACCGTCACGCTGCGCGAGCCCCTGGGCCGTCGGGTGGTGCTGGACTCCAGCAGCGGGGTGCCCCTGCTGCCGCAGAGCGACATCCGCCTGGTCGAGTTCCAGAACTATGACCCGCGCCGCTCCTAGCCCGGCGATACGTACTTGCAGGGCTGCCCGCATGTGAGGCTAAGAAGATCAAGAACCGGATCCATCTGTGTTCGCGCCCTGAGACCTCGCGTGAGCAGGAGGTGGAACGACTGCTGGGCCTCGATGCCACCTTGGTCGCCGATCAACGGAATCCAGATGGTTCGGGCTGGTCTTGGGCCTGCTGGAGCGGTCGCGCAGGCCCTCGATGCCTTCGGCTTGATAGCGGCGGTACCAGATGTAGTAGGCGTTGCGGCTGATTCCGTAGTACCGGCAGGTCTGCGCGACGTTGCCGGTGACCTCTTCGGCTTGACGGATGATCGCCAGGCGGTGCCGGGCCCGGCGATCAAGCCGCTGTTCGGCTGATGGGGGCATGGAAGTCTCCGTAGTGATCGGAGACCCGAGATGTCAACAACCTCCGTCAGTTTTAGACCTAGGGCGCGTACTCAGTTGTGATCAAGGTGGTCCGGGCGATCTCTGATCCAGATCACCGCTGCGCGGAGGTGGAGGCCGGCGAGGTAACTCGCAGGGGTCTTGTCGTAGCGGATGGCGATGCCTCGCCAGGCCTTCAGCTTGTTGATCAGGCGCTCGACGGTGTTCCGCCCTTGTACAGGTCGGCGTCGTGGCTAACGGGCCGGCCGCCCTTGCTGCCCTTCGACTTCTTCCGGCTGGCGGCTTGGTCCTTCTTCTCCGGAATGACTGCCTTGATACGGCGAATGCGGAGGTAGGCGCGGTTGCCGTGGGAGGAGTAGGACCTTGTCCCCGGCAATCGCGCCAGGCCGGGTGCGGGGACGACCGACGGGCCCCCGGACCCGTATCTTCTTGAGCACGGGGATGAACTGCGGACTGTCGGCCGCCTGCCCCGCGGTCACGACGAACGCCAGCGGGTGGCACCTGCGGTCGGCAGCGAGGTGGATCTTGCTGGTCTGCCCGCCCCTGGAGCGTCCGAGCAACGCCGCTTTCAACCGGAGCCTGCGCCGCTGCCGGATACATCGCTCTTGCCTTAGGCGACTGCGGCTCGAGCCAGGTCCACTATGCGTCGGTCAGGTCTCACGTGCCATAAACCAAAGATCGTTGCAATCCAACATCTACTTGCGATACACGCCTTAGCAGGGGTGATTGCGGAGTGTGAGGGGTTGTGTTCGATGGTGTGTTCGAGGTAGGCTTGGGGCAGACGTTGAGGGTGAGTTTTGCTGGCGGGCCGCTGTGGGGCCATTCGCCGAGTGCTGAGGTAGCCGTTTCCTGTCATGGGGAGTTCCGGTCGTGTGATCGGGGTGGTTGTTGCTTTCGTCTCGGTGAGGGGGTGCCCTTGGTGGCCGTTCCGTTGTGTGAGCCGGTCTCGCCCGGTGAGTCGCCGGTGCCGTGTCTTTCGGTCGTGCCGGTGGGGGACGCCCCGGTGCCTGTTTCTGTTTCTGCTTCTGCTTCTGCTGTTGCGGCTGTCGGTGCCGGTGCTGGTCGTGGTGAGGGCGGGGTCGGTGGGGGTGTCACCGGTGTCGGTTCTGGCGGTCGTAACACTGCCGGTGTGGGCGCGCGGGGTGTGGATGAGCTGTGCGTGGATGGGGACGGTGGCCCTTCCGGTCCCGATGCCGCTGTCGATTCTGGTGGCGCTTGTGACGGCCAGGGTTTTGGTGGCGGTCGTGTT